>JABMNB010000793.1 GCA_013205335.1 Rhodospirillales bacterium | reverse complement strand
TGGCGGAACGACCGACTTGATGCAGATCAGGGCGGCGTCCGATTGGCGGTGGGCAGGCTGCCTTCGGAGCCCACGACCGACGGCCCGAGGGTCGGCCGCGACGTGAAACATCGCCGACGATTTTGGAGGCGGACGAGAGGCGGCGCAGGCCCGATAGGTGCTACGTTTCCGGATCGTGCGGTTTCGCATGCAATGAGGAGAGCGAACATGGGAAGGCTCGACGGCAAGGTCGTGGCGATAACCGGCGGTGCCTCCGGGATCGGCGAGGCGACGGTGCGGCGTTTCGTGGCCGAGGGCGCAAGTGTGGCCTTCTGCGATCGGGACGGCGAGCGCGGCCGGCGTGTGGCGGCTGAGCTCGAGGCCGCCGGCGGCAGGGTCGCGTTCACGCAGGCCGACGTCGGAACCGAGGCCGCATGCCTCGCCTTCGTCAACGAGGCGGCGGAGAAGTTCGGGCGCCTCGACATCCTTGTGAACAACGCCGGTATCCGCAAATACGAGAAGATCGACGAGGCCAGCGCGGCCAGCTGGAACGAGATCCTCAACGTCAACCTGTTGAGCTACGCCTTCTGTGCCAAGGCAGCGGTTCCGCTGATGCGCCGCGACAAGGGCGGGGCCATCGTCAATGTCGCCTCCGTGCGTTCCGTCGTCGCCGGCGGCGGCAACCTTCAGTACGACACCACCAAGGCCGCGATCGCGGGCCTGACGCGGGCGCTCGCCGCCGACCATTCGCCCGAGGGCATCCGCGTGAACGCCGTCGGCCCGGGCCCGATTTTCACCCCGTTCCATCAGCGTCGCATCGAAGCGTCCGGCGAGTCGGTGGCGCAGTACAATGCCAGCGCCGCGAAAGGCACCATGCTGAAGCGCCCGGGCCGGGCCGAGGAGGTCGCCGCTGCGATCCTGTTCCTGGCCTCCGACGATGCCTCCTACGTCACCGGTGCCCTGCTGTTCGTGGATGGTGGTATGACGGCGATGTGAGCGATGTCTGCGACCTCTGTAAGGAAAATCCAAATGCCACTGACTCGCCGCATCATGATCGCTATCGCAACGCTCGCCGTCGCCCGTCCGGCGGCCGGGCAAACCCAGGGAAAAACCATGACGACCCAGAGCGGCCTTCAAATCATCGATACCACCGTCGGCACCGGCGCGAGCCCCAAGGGCGGCCAGACCTGTGTCATGCACTACACCGGCTGGCTCTATGAAGGAGGGGTCAAGGGCCGCAAATTCGATTCGTCCGTGGACCGCGGCTCGCCCTTCGAGTTCCCCATCGGCTTGAAGCGGGTCATTGCCGGCTGGGACGAGGGCGTCGCGACCATGAAGGTCGGCGGCAAGCGAACCCTGATCATTCCGCCGCAGCTCGGCTACGGCGAGCGCGGCGCCGGCGGAGTCATTCCGCCCAACGCGACGCTGATGTTCGACGTCGAGCTGCTGGCGATCAAGTAGGCCCCTGATCGTGCGGAGCGGAGAGCGTGGGAATCACCACCTCTTCCTCCGCGATCACACTGCGGGGGCGTAGTCTCTCGCGTCCCCGCACTGGCCTCGAAAGCCCGGCTGCCGCGCGCCTTTCGAAGGGGACCGTTCGACCGGCCCGGGCGTCGCGCCGGGGTCGGCTGCGCCACCCGACCGCGCATGACCGTCAGAGCACCGGGGTCGCGTTTTCGCCGCGCTCGTAGACCACGTGCGCCCGCCCGACCAGCAGGGGATCGAGGGGCCCGATCTTGTTGGAATCCTTGCCGTCGTAGGGAAGGCGGTGCAGCAGATAGCGCATGGCATTCAGCCGCGCGCGTTTCTTGCAGTCGGATTTTATGACCGTCCAGGGCGCATCGGCCGTATCGGTGTGCTGGAACATCGACTCCTTGGCCTTGGTGTATTCCTCCCACTTGTCCAGCGAGGCAAGATCGATGGGCGACAGCTTCCAGTGCTTGAGGGGATGGACCTTCCGTTCCTTGAAGCGTCTTCTCTGCTCGTCCCGGCTCACCGAAAACCAGAACTTGATCAGATGCAGCCCGCTGCGCGTCAGGTTGCGCTCGAACTCCGGCGCCTGACGCACGAATTCCCTGTAGTCGTCGTCGGTACAGAACCCCATCACCCTTTCGACGCCGGCCCGATTGTACCAGGAGCGATCGAACAGCACGATTTCGCCCGCGGTTGGCAGCTCCTGCACATAGCGCTGGAAATACCATTGGCCGCGCTCGGTTTCCGATGGCTTCTCCAGCGCCACCACCCGCGCGCCGCGGGGGTTCAGATGCTCCATGAACCGCTTGATCGCGCCGCCCTTTCCGGCGGCGTCACGGCCCTCGAACAGAATGACGACCTTCTGCTTCTGCTCCTTGGTCCAGCTCTGGAGCTTCAGCAGTTCCACCTGCAGCCCGTACTTGGCCTTCTCATAGCTCCTGCGCAGCATGAGGTTGCGATAGGGATATCCGCCCTGTCGCCAGTCGTCCGCCAGCTCCTCATCCGGATCGAAGCCCGCGACGCTCTGCGACGCTTCGGGACTCTGCAGGGCACGCTTCAGGGCGAGCGCATCGTCGGGCGATGCGCCGGCCATGATCGCCTGGAGGGCGTCGGCCAGCTCGTGATTCTTGTCCGGAACCATCAGGCCGAGGATGTCGCGGACGGCGATTTCCTTCGAGAATTCAGCAGCCTGCACGGCGTCGTTCTCGACCGATTCCTCGATCGAGCGAGGCGACCGCAGCGAGGCGGTATCTCCAAGCTTTACGCGGCGCTGGGCTTTTGCAGGCGCGTGGCTTTTCTTCTTCATGTTTCTCAACCCTGCAAACGGACTTCCGGTCGGTGATGGATGGCGGGTGCAGTTAACGTCCGTCCCTCCCGTGCTGGATTGATTCAGGTCAAGCCGAACCAAAAATGTGCCGGAAGTCCTTCAGGCGGATGGTGGGCACGTGTGCCGACATCGTCCTTGTTCAGCTTCTATTTCCAGGGGCGGCACGCAATTCCCGAGGCAGATCAGGACAGGGCGAATCTTCGCGACAGCAGCATCGCCGGTCGCTCGACTAGCCGAGAGAAGTAAACCGAAAAGATCACGCAGACGATCATCGCGCACGCGATCAGAGCGAGCTCGTACAACGCACCGTCGCCGAATCGCCTGCCCAGATTGATGACGCGCCCGCCGACAGGTACGTGAATCAGATACAGGGAATAGGAAATCCCGCCGAGGAAGTAGGTCCACCGGCCAAAGACCACTTTGCGGCCCAGCAGAATTGCTGCAGCGGCAAAGGCCACCGCTATTCCGGGGGGCACCCCCCCGACCAGAAATACCAGTGCGATGGAAACGGCCAGCCAGAAACCGACGGATATCCTGTCGCCTTCCTCCACCACGAACCGCATGACCAGCACGCCAACGACGAAATGGAGGATCCCAACGTCGAGGACGCCCTTCATGAGAGAGACCGCACCGAAGATGCCCGCCGCAACGAGCACCGTCCATTCGATCCGGCGATCGATCAGAAACGGAAACAACGCCCCCACGCAGCAGTAGAAGGCGAACTCATACGCCAGCGACCAATAGACCGGCTGAAGCCATGCATATTCCGTGAACGGAACGAGATAGAGGAGATGCGCGGCAATCTGTGTAAATAAAAGCTCCAGGTGTCGCCCTGGAAGCCCGGCGCCAGGCTGGACAGATAGCCAAGCAGGATGACCATCGCGATGCTGGCCAGATAGGGTGGCTCCAGGCGCAGCAGGCGGCGCAGCATGAAGGTCGGGAAGTGGCTTGGCCGATATCCGCGGCCATGAAGCGAGAGGGGAATGACGAAGCCCGAGATCACGAAGAAAACGTCGACGCCCAGCCATGTGTATGTGCCGATGAATTTCGCCGCCTCGGACGACAGGGGGCCGGAAAAGTGAAACGCGGCGACACTGATCGCCGCCATGCCCCGCAGACCTTCGACCACCGAAATTCGAGAGCCCGGCTGCTGTTCGCTTCTCAAATCCTTGTCTCTTTCGATGAAGATCCGCCGCTCGAAACTTGCCTCGAAGGGACGGGCTCGCCCTCGGATCGATGAACCGTCTCAGGACGGTATGGAACGCGGGAGCGTCTTGCAAGAAAAGGCAGCATCACGGGGAGCTGCGATGCTCACTCATGTCGATCGTATCGCTTTGGGCGTGATCCGCTCCCGTGCGTGCGACACAGCATCACCCTGGGTTCCGGACGGCTTGTCGGAGAAATGCCGCGACACCAGTTCGGGGGTGTCGACCGGCGTGTCGACATGGAGCCTTCGATGACACTCGCGAATATTCTCTTCGTTCTCATTCTCATCTCCGGACTGGCGACCCTTGTCGTCCTGTTCGTGGGCGTCCTTTCGATGGCGCGCGATCAGGCGGAAGAAACGGGCGGCGGGAGCCGAAGCAATCGCCTGATGGCGTGGCGCGTGCGCCTTCAACTGTTCACCGTCCTGCTGATGCCTCTGTGGTATTTCGCCAGCCGCACCTGATGAGGGCCGGCGTCGTTGCCCCTTGTTTGATCCTGCGTGATGCACATCTGTAACCGGAAGACCTGTCGGCGTGTCGATGGATCCCCGTTGAAGGAGCATCGGCATGGCCCGCGTGTTGATCATTGGAGCCAGCAAGGGCATCGGACTCGAAACGGTGCGCCAGGCGCTCGAGGCCGGGCATCGGGTGCGCGCGTTCTCACGCTCGATGGCGGCGGACGGATCGTCCAACCCGAATCTCGAGAAAATTCGCGGCGACGCGCTCGACGGCCGAGACATCGCGGCGGCGATCGACGGCATGGATGTCGTCATCCAGGCCCTGGGCGTCTCTTCGCTGGGAGATCTTTTCCGGCCCGTCAGTCTCTTCTCCGACGCGACCCGTCTCCTGGTCGGCGCCATGGAGGGCCAGTCCGTGAAGCGCCTGATCGCAGTCACCGGATTCGGGGCCGGCGACAGCCGTGCCAGTATCAGTCCCCTGCAACGGCTGCCGTTCCTGATGGTGTTCGGCCGGGCGTATGCCGACAAGTCCGTGCAGGAGCAGCTGATCAAGGACAGTTCGCTCGACTGGACGATCGCACGGCCGGGGGTTCTGACGAACGGCCGGCGCAGCGGCCGCTACCAGATCCTGGCCGAGCCGTCGGCGTGGCGGAACGGGATCGTCTCCCGCGCAGACGT
>JABMNB010000792.1 GCA_013205335.1 Rhodospirillales bacterium | reverse complement strand
GATGTGGTAATCTTCTTCACGGCGTTGCTCTCCTTCGTTGGATTCGACACCCCGAGCCTAACAGGCTCAAGGTGAGCAACGCCTACTTCACAATTTCAACAGAGGCCGGGACATCCCCAAAGCGCTGACACGAACCAGACAGCGCAAAGCCGACATCACAATCGCCAACTCCGCTTCGGCGCGGATGACCGAACTCGCCCAGACGACCCCTGTGGCTGGGCTTTGATATCGTTTCCGCCCAGATCGTCTCGGCGCTGGCCGCCATGACCGCTCTTCTTCTCGGTCGAAAACGTGTCCTCCATTCCATTCGTTCCCTGACGTCGCGGCATGGCGCCACCGTGATCGAAACAGCTGATATCAACGATGCGGAAACAATCGCGGCCGTGTCGGATTTTGCCCCTGACCTCGTGGTTGTCTTCAATTTCGATCAGATCCTGCGCCCGGCCATTATCGACGTCGCCGCTTCAGGGGTGATCAATGTCCATCCGTCCCTTCTTCCCTCGTTCAGGGGCCCGTGCCCCGTCTTCTGGGCCCTGGCCCAGGGCCGCCCGGAAAGCGGGGTCTCCCTCCACGCGATCACCAATGCCGATATAGACGCCGGGCCCATCTTTCGACAGGAACGGCGGGCGATGGATCGCCGGGAGTCGGTCGCCGAGATCACTTCGGCCCTGTTCGTCGCGGGGGCCAAGCTTGTGCCGGAGGTGGTCCGGCAGGCAGCGACCGGCGGCCTTCAGTCCTTGCCGCAGCAGGGTTCTCCCGGCGACTACTACGGCTTTCCGGCCCCCGGTGATGTCGCGCGCGCCGCCCGGCAGGGAATTCGGCTGTGCCGCGCCTCAGGCTGGCGCCAGGTCGTGATTTACAACAACATGTCCGCCATTGCCGATATAGGGTAGTGATGCTCAGGTTCATGATGCCGTTCCTTTGCTGCCCCGAGCGCCTGCGCCCCCCTGTGTCCCGGCGTCGATGCCGCCCGGCGATGCCGTTCGTCGTGGGTGCACTGGCGGCGGTGCTCGTCGCCGGCGCCCTGGCGTCGTGCGACAGCCTGCCGGGCGCCGGTCCCAGCACCAGCGATGTGACCGCCGCCGCCAGGCCCATGGCGTCGGGCCAGTCGCGCTTCGCCCTCGTCGATGTCGACGCCAATATCGTGGCGAAGCTGGAGAGCTGGACGGCAGTTTCCATGCTGGGCACGTTTGGTCGCCAGCCGGCATTTTCTACCCAGACGATCGGCGTCGGCGATTCCGTCCAGGTGGCGATCTGGGAAGCCGGCCCTGGCTTGTTCGCGCCCCCCGCCACCGCCACCGACCGGACGGGATCCGGTTCCCGCGCGGCCACCATCCCGGAGCAGGTCGTGGGCGGCCGCGACGGGGCCATCACCGTGCCTTTTGCTGGCCGCGTCCCTGTCGTCGGTCGGACCCCGCAGCAGGTCGAGCAGGAAATTAAGCAGGCCCTCAACCAGCGGGCCGTCGATCCGCAGGTTCTGGTGACCGTGACCAGGAACGTCGCCAACACGGTCTCCGTGGTCGGCGAGGTGACCGGCGGCGCGCGTGTGCCGCTCACCACCCGCGGCGATCGCATCCTCGATGTCGTGGCCGTCGCCGGCGGCACCAAGGCGCCCGCACACGAAACCTTCGTCACCCTGCTGCGCGGCACCAGCACCGTGCGCATCCCGATGCAGGCCATGCTCAACGACCCGACGGAGAACGTCTACGTCCGGCCGGGCGACGTCATCAGCGTCGCGCGCGATCCCCAGACCTTCACGGCGGCCGGGGCCACCGGCCAGAATGCGGTGCTCCCCTTCGACGCGATAGGCATCACCCTGGACCAGGCCATCGCCCGGGCCGGTGGCCTCAGCGACATGCGGGCCGATCCGGCCGGCGTCTTCGTCATCCGCTACGAGCGGCCGGCCGACTACGACCAGCTCGGGCTCAGGCGTCCCGATCCCGGCACGCTCAGCCAGATTCCGGTCATCTATCGCGTCAACATGCGCGACACCAACGGCTTCTTCCTCGCCCGGCGCTTTCCCGTCCGCAACAAGGACATCGTCTATGTGTCGAACGCGCCGGCGACTGAGGTGCAGAAGGTGATCTCCATCCTGCTGCCCTTCCTCGGCGTCGGCGCCACCGCCGTCGCCGTCGGCGCCGCGACCAGGTGATCCGTCCGCGGCGCGGGTCGGGGCGCGGGCCAAAGCGCGGTGAGCCGGGGCCATGACGATCCTGCTCCTGGGCGCCGGTCCGCGGCTGGCGTGGGTCCGCTCAATCCTCGAGACGCACTGCGCACCGGCCGGGGCCCCGTCCGAAACAGGCGCCGAAACCGGCGCCGAGATCGTCGTCTTCGAAGGCCCGCCGACCCACGAGGCCCTGCTCTCGCTCACCGACCGGCCGATCGACGCCCTGGTCCTGGTCGACCACTTTGCCTTCGCCGACGGTGCGGTCCCGGAAGCCGCTGCCCTGGCGGAGGCCGTGCGCGGCGAGGCGCAGCGCGCCGTCCTTGCCCTCGAGCTTTCGCGCCGGGCCGCCCGAACCCTTCGCCTTTCGGGCGATGCCGAGGATTGGCTTAACGTCCTGACGACGTTGCTGGCGGTGCCGCTGCCGGCCGAGCCTCCGGCCACGTGTCCGCCGCCGGCCGGACCAATCACGCCGGTCGCCACGCCGCTCCTGCACTCCTACCTGGAGCCGCTGTTCGCCGCGCCCGGGCAGGGCCCGTCAGAGGGCCAGATCGGGTCGGCCGGAATCCTCGCGCTGGCGTGGCCGCGCGAGGCCTTCCTCGACGGCGATGCGCCGGGCGAGACCTTGCCCGCGACGGTGGAGGTCGCGGGCCGCGCGCGAATCCTGGCCTATGGCCCCTATCTGCCGCTGCCCGCGGGAGACTGGCAGGCGACAGCCTTCCTGGGCTTCAGCCACGATATCGGCAGGCTGCCCTTCATCCTCGACGCCGACACCGGCGGCGCCGTGGCCCGTGGCTTCTTCGAGGTCGAGCGCGGCGGCATCTTCACCCTGGTGCTCGACTTCAAGGTGACCGATGCCCTGCACCCGATCGAGCTGCGGCTGATCAGCCAGGATTCGGCCCTAGAAGGCCAGCTCGCCCTGATCGAGGTCGAGCTGAAGCAGTCGCTCCCGCAATTGCCTGCCTAGGGCGCTGCCTGCATCCCTGATCGTCTAGAGCGGTATGACTCTAAGTTCGAGCGTATCCAGCTTTAGCGAAGTAGTTTTGGCATTCGGCAGGCCGAACGGTCGGTAGCAGGTCAGCGATGGCGTCATAGACGGCGTCCTCAGTGCGCTTTGCGGCTTTGCGCAGGCCATGTTTTAGCTTGGAGAAGAGCATCTCGATCGGGTTTAGGTCCGGGGAGTACTTGGGCAAGAAGAAGAGCTTGGCTCCGGCCGCTCTTAGTGCACTGCGGACGGCGCTGCTGCGATGGGAGCCGAGGTTGTCCATGACGACGATGTCGCCAGGGCGAAGTGTCGGAACCAGGACCTTGTCGATGTAGAGGCGGAAGCTTTCGCCATTGATCGGGCCTTCGATGAGCCACGGCGCGTCGACGCGATCATGACGCAGCGCCGCGAGGAAGGTCATGGTCGTCCAGCGGCCATACGGAACCTTGGCGAGCAGGCGCTGGTCACTCTGGCGTAGAGCTCACCAGGCTGCCGCTCAGACCGCGCACCTCAAAGCAAAAACGCAACTGTAATGCTAGGTGGTGTGGACAGTTATCTGATCCATAGGACGATAGCGGCGAGGGTGACGACGGCAAAGTAGTTGCGTGCGGTTTTCTCGAAGCGTGTGGCGACCCGTCGGAACTGCTT
>JABMNB010000791.1 GCA_013205335.1 Rhodospirillales bacterium | reverse complement strand
TGCCGGCCGTCGATCCGACTTTCGGCGCTGATGGGCGTGCGGGTCGTCTATGTGATGACGCACGACTCGATCGGCCTCGGCGAAGACGGTCCGACCCACCAGCCGGTCGAGCACCTCGCGGCTCTGCGCGCCATTCCGAACCTCCAGGTGCTGCGTCCCGCCGACGCCATCGAGACGGCAGAGTGCTGGCAGATCGCTCTCGAGGCGAAGCATACGCCGAGCGTCATCGCGCTTACCCGCCAGAACGTGCCGACCGTGCGCGATGCGGGCGACGAAAACCTGTGCGCCCGCGGCGCCTACATCCTGGCCGGCGACGAGGCGGCCCCGATCCGCCTGATCGCCTCGGGCTCGGAAGTGCAGCTCGCCCTGGCAGCCCGCGACCTCCTGGCGAAAGACGGTCTCGTCGCCGCGGTCGTCTCGATGCCGTCCTGGGAGTTGTTTGCGGCGCAGGACAACACATATCGCATGAGGGTCATGGGCGGCGACGGCACGGTCCGCGTTGGCTGCGAGGCGGCGACCGGCTTCGGCTGGGAACGCTGGCTGGGCTCCAAGGGTGCGTTCGTCGGCATGAAGGGCTTCGGCGCTTCGGCCAAGGCACCCGAACTCTACAAGCATTTCGGCATCACGGCCGAGGCGATCGCGGAAGCGGCGCGTCGGCTGGTGCAATAACGGAGACGGAGGAAGACATGGCTGTTCGTGTTGCAATCAACGGCTTCGGCCGCATCGGCCGCAATGTGCTGCGCGCCATCATGGAATCGGGTCGCAAGGACATCGAGGTCGTCGCGATCAACGATCTCGGCCCGGTCGAGACCAATGCCCATCTGTTCCGCTTCGACTCGGTGCATGGCCGCTTCAACGGTGAAGTGAAGGTCGCCGGCGACACGATCGATGTCGGCCGCGGCCCGATCAAGGTCACTGCCGAGCGCGATCCGTCCAAGCTGCCGCACAAGGCGATGGGCGTCGACATCGCCCTCGAGTGCACCGGCATCTTCACCTCGAAGGACAAGGCCTCGGCCCACATCACGGCGGGCGCCAGGCGCGTCCTCGTGTCGGCCCCCGCCGACGGCGCAGACCTGACGGTGGTTTACGGCGTGAACCACGACAAGCTCACCAAGGACCACATCATCGTCTCCAACGCGTCGTGCACGACCAACTGCCTGGCGCCGGTCGCCAAGGTTCTGCACGACGCGGTCGGCATCGACCACGGCTTCATGACGACCATCCACGCCTACACCGGCGACCAGCCGACGCTCGACACGATGCACAAGGACATGTACCGCGGCCGCGCCGCCGCGCTGTCGATGATCCCGACCTCGACGGGCGCCGCCAAGGCCGTCGGCCTAGTGCTGCCAGAGCTGAACGGCAAGCTCGACGGCGTGTCGATCCGCGTGCCGACGCCGAACGTCTCGTGCATCGACTTCAAGTTCGTCGCCAAGAGGAAGACGACCAAGGAAGAGATCAACGAGGCCGTGAAGCGCGCCGCCGCGAACCAGCTCAAGGGCATCCTGGGCTGGACGGATCAGCCCAACGTCTCGATCGACTTCAACCACGACCCGCACTCGTCGACCTTCCACATGGACCAGACCAAGGTCATGGAAGGCAGGCTGGTGCGCGTCATGAGCTGGTACGACAACGAGTGGGGCTTCTCCAACCGCATGGCCGACACCGCCGTCGCGATGGGCAAGCTCGGCTGATCCAGCCGCTCCGCGAAGAAACGACGGGCGCCCCTCGGGGCGCCCGTTTTCGTTTGGGGCACCGTCATGCTGGGAGCCCGCCATTCCACTGGCGCTCATGAAGTGAGTGTCACGAACGAGGTGCGGCATGCGGGGCGGCTCGCCTGGATTGCACGCCGAAGATGAGCCCCAGTGGAATGGCGCGCTCACAGCAAAGCCGTACGTCAGCCGCGCGTCGGGCGATTCGCCGAGATTCCGCGGAACGCCTCCTCGAGCGCAACCGGGTTCGGGGGTGGCCGCCACGCCGATTGCCATTCCACGAGACCTAAAAGGTGGTCGAGCATCAGCTTGGCCGCCTTTTTTGCGTCGCGCGCCAGGATCGCCTTGACGATTTCGGCATGATCGTGCGGACCGGCGCAATTGTGAAAGCGCTCGGGCGCCGACAACGAAAAATGCATGGTCGAGCGCGTGAGCAGTCCGCGCAGCAAGCGCGAGAGCTGGTCGTTGCCGCAAAGCTCGGCCAACAGAATATGGAACTCTCCCGACAGGCCGAAGAGCCTGCCGCGATCGTCGGCTTTGACCGCCTGGCGCTCCTCGCTCACATGCGCCCTCAGGCGTTGCGCCGACGCCGTCCGGCACTCCATGCACAGCCGAGTCACGATTGCGGTCTCCAACATGGTTCGCACGTCGTAGATTTCGCGGACTTCAGCGATGGTGAGTGCCGGAACGAACGTGCCGCGGTTGGGCACGGCTTCGAGCCAGCCCTCGTGCACCAGCCTGTGCAGCGCCTTTCGCACGCGCTCGCGGCTCACGTTCAGCACACGGCTCAGCGCCGGCTCGCGCAGCTTGGTGCCCGGTAGCAGTCGCCCCATCAACATGGCCCGCCGGATCGCGTCGTAAACGGCCTTGTCGACCGCAACGTCGCCCTTGCGCGGCCGGGGTCTTGGCTTACTGGCCATCGGTCAGACTTGGTAAATTAATGTGCACATTCCTCCAGGAGATGTGCACAAAACGGGCCATCGCGCAGCGGACGACCCGTCTTTCCGTGCCCCGGCGCCGCTTTGTCTTGGCATGCGCCTTGCGTCCTTCTGACGGAGGAGGCGCGGCATGCAATTGACCCAACAGAGCACGATGGCCGCTCCTGCCGGCCCGCCGGCGGGCCGGACGCTCGACGTCGAGGACCTGAGCGTCCGCTACGGGCAGGCACTGGCCGTCGATGGCGTCACGCTCGCCATCGAGCCCGGCGAGGTCGTGGCGCTGCTCGGCCCTTCGGGCTGCGGCAAGACCACCTTGCTCCGGGTTATCGCTGGCTTCGTACGCCAGGCCGCCGGCCGTGTGCGGGTCGACGGGGCGGCCATCGACCACCTGCCGCCCAACCAGCGCAACATCGGCATCGTCTTCCAGAATTACGCCCTGTTCCCCCACATGACGGTGGCGGAGAACGTGGCTTACGGATTGCGCGCCCGCGGGTTTCACGGTCCGGACGTCCAGGCCAAGGTCTCGCGCTTTCTCGAGATCGTCCAGCTCGGCGCTTTCCACGAGCGTCTGCCGCGTCAGCTTTCGGGCGGCCAGCAACAGCGCGTGGCGCTGGCACGGGCGCTCGCCGTCGAGCCCTCGATCCTGCTGCTCGACGAGCCCTTCGCCGCCCTCGATCGCAACCTGCGCCTCGACATGCAGATCGAGGTGAAGCGCCTGCAGCGGACGCTCGGCCTCACGACCATTCTGGTGACGCATGACCAGGACGAGGCGATGAGCGTCGCCGACCGCATCGCCGTCATGAACAAGGGCAATGTCGAGCAGTTCGACACGCCCGTCGCGATCTACGACCGACCGCAGACGCTCTTCGTGAACGGCTTCATCGGCACCACCAATCTGATGAACGGCAGAGTGAGCTCTCTTCAGAACGGTACGGCGACGGTCGCGCTGGATGCCGGAGCCAGCCTCAACCTGTCCGCTCCCATCGGAATCGGCGTCGGTGCGCCGGTCCTCATTTCGGTGCGGCCCGAGCAATTGACTCTTTCGTCAGTCCCCGGCCCCGACGCCTGGAAGATCGTGCCCGGCCTCGCTCTGCCCATCGGCGCACAGCTCGTGCACGAGGCTCGAACCGCCGACGGTACGTCCCTCAAGATCATCGAGCCGCGTCGCACGGTCATGAGCGATGCGGCCCGTACCTACTGCACCCTCGCCGCCGACGCCCGCCCCACTCTGTTCCCGCGTTCCACCTGACAACCACGGAGAGTCGTCCATGTTCAGCCGCAGACACCTGCTCGCCGGCGCTACCGCCCTCGGAGGCGCCTCCTTCCTTCCTTCGATCGCCCATGCGAAAGGCAGCGTCGCCGCCGCCATCTATCCCGGCACCTGGGAGGAGGCCTTTCGCGCCATCGTGGCGCCGGCACTGAAGAAGAAATACAGCGTCGACCTCGAGCTGCAACCTCTCTTCGCCGTGGATCAGGTCGCGAAGGCGAAGGCCGCACGCGGCGCACCTCCGTTCGACGCTTTCGTGCTCGATCCCGGTCCGCGCATCACCGCGATCCAGGACGGACTCTTCGACAGGATCGATCTCAAGAAGATCACGAATGCCTCGAAGCTGCCGGCCGGACTGGTCGACGAATGGGGCGTGGGCGTCAACGCACAGGTGGTGGGCATTGCCTACAACCCCAAGAAGGTTCCTGCTCCCAAGGGCTGGAAGGATCTGTTCACGGATCCCTGGGTGTCGCGTCTCGGTCTCACAGGCTTCCAGACCACGTTCGGCACCGTGTCGCTCATCGAGATCGCCAAGGTCTTCGGCGGCTCCGAGACCAACATCGAACCGGCGCTCGTCGAACTGAAGAAGGTCCTGCCGAAGATCGCCGCGGTCGGCCAGCCGGCGGCCATGCCGAGCCTGTTCCAGCAAGGCCAGTGCGACGTGATGTACACCAACACCCAGACCGTCGCGACGCTGAAGGGCCGCGGCGTCGACATCGAGTTCGTGAAGCCCGAGACGGGCGCCATCACCTTCCTGACGACGCTGCACATCGCCAAGGGCGCGACGGACGTCGAGAACGCCTACAAGTACATCGACATCGTCGCCGGCAAGGAGGTCCAGGAAGCGCTGACCAAGCCGCCCTACAACTTCATCCCGGTCAACAAGGACGTGCCGCTGCCCGACTATCTGCCGATGAAGAGCCTCGACGAGATGTCGAGCTTTGTCCGCCACGACTGGGCGAAGATCAATCCGCTGCGCGCCGGCTGGATCGAGAAGTTCAACAAGGAAATGGCGAAGTAGCTGTCGTAACGCCTCCGGCCGCCCGTGCCCTCTCCGTCATCTGACGCCGCCACCTCCCCCGCAGTTGGGGGAGGAAAGCGCTTCGCTCCAGCAGAGTGGCAGCTTGCGCTGCCTCTGGCGCTCGCCTTTGCGTCCATCTTCCTCGCGCCGCTGCTGATGCTGGTCGGCGTGAGCTTCTTCAACGACGACAAGATCACCCAGCCGGGTTTCGGCCAGTGGGCGAAATTCCTTGGCGATCCCTTCAGCTACAAGGTGATCGTCGACACCATGATGCTGGGTGTGAAGACGGTGTGCGCCACCGTGCTGATCGGGTATCCGCTGGCGCTGGTCTATCTCGATGCGTCGCCGCGCCTGCAGAAGGTGCTGATCTTCATCATCGTCATGCCGCTCCTGCTCTCCGTGGTGGTCCGCACCTTCGCCTGGATCGTCGTGCTGGGCCGCGAGGGTGTGGTCAACACACTTCTGATGCAGCTCGGCATCATATCCGAGCCGCTTCGCCTGCTGCAGACCGAGCTGGGCCTCGTGATCTCGCTGACGCAGATCGAGATGCCGCTGCTGCTGCTACCCTTGATCAGCGTGATGTCGCGGCTGGACGGCAACCTGCGCGACGCTTCGGCTGCCCTCGGCGCCTCGCGCTGGCGCACGCTGTTCAAGGTGACGGTGCCGCTCAGCATGCCCGGCCTGGTCGCCGGCTGCCTGCTGGTGTTCGCCAGCTCCACCACCGCCTTCATCTCGCAGACCGTGATCGGCGGCGTCCGCCTGATCTACCTGCCGCTGCTGATCTGGCAGCAGTCGCTCGTTGTCTTCAACTGGCCCTTCGCCGCCGTGGTGTCGCTCACCCTGCTCGTCTCGGTGCTGACCGTCGTGAGTGCGCTGTCCTATCTGGGGCGCCGCTCCGGAGGCTACGTCCATGGGTAGGCGCCGCAGTCTCGCCGACCTCTCCTATAGCCTCGTCATCGGCACGCTGGCCGCGCTGGCGCTGCTGATCATCGTGGCGCCGGTGGTGATCGTGCTGACGACGTCATTCACCGAGGGCCGCTCGCTCAAGTTCCCGCCGACCGGCTTCTCCCTGCAATGGTACGAGGCCCTGTTCGACGCCTCGAAGTCGCGGCAGATCCATCGCGCCGTCTACAACTCGCTGGAGGTGGCCGCCTGGTCGACCGGCTTCGGCATCCTGTTCGGCAGCATGGCGTCGCTCGGGCTGGCGCGGAACCGCCACAGGCTGGCCCGCGTCGCCGACGGGCTCTTCATGTCGCCGCTCGTCCTGCCCGGCCTCACCTTCGGCCTGGCGGCGCTGATGTACTTCACGCTGATCGGCTTGCGGCCGTCGCTGAACCTGATCATCGCCGGCCACATGATCGTGACCGTGCCGTTCATCATCCGAACGACTTCCGCCAGCATCTCGCAGCTCGACCCCGCGCTGAACGATTCCTCGCAGAGCCTGGGCGCGAGTTGGTTCTACACGATGCGCCGCGTGACCCTGCCGCTGATCGCGCCCGGCATCTTCGCCGGGGCGTTTCTCGCCTTCATGGCCTCGATCGACAATGTGCCGGTGTCGCTGTTCCTGTCGACGGCGCGCACCGACATGCTGCCCATCCGCATGTGGGGCATGATGGAATCGACCCTCGATCCGCGCATTGCGGCCGTGTCGGGCGTCTTGATCACCGTAGCCTTCCTCTTGATGCTGATCATGGAATGGACGGTAGGACTGACCGGCCGCATGCGCGAATGACGAGGACCCAGCTATGGAATTGATCCCCCAGCCTCTCACCAAGGAAGCCTTCGCCCCGTTCGGCGACGTGATCGACGTGCCTGAGGTTCCCGGCCGTACATATTACGAGGACGCGCTGGGCAACCTCCGCCCGACCGCGCATGCCAGTCTTTCGGTGAGCCTGAAGGCCGAGACGCCTGACCGGCCGCTGCGCAGCGACTATCTGGAACGTCACCAATTTTCCTCCCAGACCTTCGTTCCACTCGATGTTGAGCGCTGGTTGATCGTCGTGGCGCCGCACGCCGTCGCTGGCGGTCCCGACGCGAGCGGTATGAAAGTCTTCATCGCCACCGGCAAGCAGGGCGTCACCTACCGGCCCGATACCTGGCATCACGGTCTCACTGTGCTGGACCGGCCCGGCCGCTTCGCCGTGTTCATGTGGCGCGACGGCGGCAAGGGCGACGAGGAATTCGTGCCCGTGCCCCCCTTCACCATCCGCATTCCCTGATCCGGAGCTGAGACGATGCCCTACGAGGTCCGCCGCGATTTCATCGGCTACGGCGCCAACCCGCCCGACCCGAAATGGCCCGGCGGCGCGCGCATCGCCGTGAACTTCGTCATGAACTACGAGGAGGGCTCCGAGCCCTCCATCCAGGACGGCGAAGGACACACGGAAATCGGCCTCAGCGACGCGAGCCGCATGGGCCAGTCCCATCCAGGGGCGCGACCTCGCGGCCGAAGGCCTGTTCGAATATGGCAGCCGTGTCGGCTTCTGGCGGCTGATGCGGCTCTTCCAGGAACGCGGCCTGCCGATGACGATCTTCGGCTGCGGGCTGGCGATGGAGCGCAATCCCGAAGCGTCGGCCGCCATCGCCAAGTCGGGCTTCGACGTCTGCTCGCATGGCTGGCGCTGGATCAAGCACTACGAGCTCGACGAGGCGACCGAACGCGACCATATCCGCAAGGCGATCGCGGCCATCCAGAAGATGACCGGCGAGCGGCCGCTCGGCTGGTATTGCCGCTATGGACCCGGCGTGAACACGCGCCGCCTCGTCGTCGAGGAAGGCGGCTTCCTCTACGACAGCGACTATTATGGCGAGGAGCTGCCCTTCTGGGTCACCGTCGAAGGCAAGCCGCAGCTCGTCGTGCCCTACTCCGTCACCAACAATGATGGTCAATTCGGCGCGTCGATCGGCACGTCGGACCAGTGGTTTTCCTTCGTGCGCGACGCCTTCGACATGCTCTATCGGGAGGGCGCCACGCGGCCCAAGATGATGTCGATCGGCCTGCACATGCGCCTGATCGGCCATCCCGCGCGCGCCGTCGGGCTGCAACGCCTGCTCGACCACATCCAGAAGCACGAGGGCGTCTGGGTGACCCGCCGCCTCGACATCGCACGCCATTGGATCAAGACCCATCCCTATCCGGGCAAGGGCCTCAATGAGTGACGAAGGCCGCGAGGCCTTTGTCATCCCGAGCGTCGCGAGGGATCTTTGAGACCACAGGAAAGGTCGCTCGCTACGCTCCAGGACCGGGCTCCCCCGCCTGTGTCGACAGCGTGTATTGTGGCGGTCATGGCTCCTCCGATCCTGGTACGCGACTGGCGGCAGACCGAAGCGGCGCTGCTGGCGGCGCGCGCCTCGGGCACGGCGCCGGTCCTGCTGACGCCTGAGGATGCCGCCTCGTTCTACGGCGCGGGATATCTCGGCGCCCTGCAGGAGCGCGCGCGCGAAGAGTTCCCGGACGTGGCCTTCACGCTGATCGTCGATTGCGGCGACGCGCCGGGCTACGCGCTGGCCTGCCTGCGCGCCGGGGTTCGCACCCTGTCGATGCGCACCTGGAACGACAAGATTGCCGACATCGCCCGTCAGATGGGCGCCGAACTGGTGAGGAGACCTTCATGAGCTGGCAACCGACTCGCGACCTGATCGGCTATGGCCCCAATCCGCCCGATCCGAAATGGCCCGGCGGCGCGCGCCTCGCGATCAACTTCGTCGTCAACTACGAGGAAGGCTCCGAACCGTCCGTCCAGGACGGCGAGGGCTACACCGAGACCGGCTTGACCGAGTCGAGCACCTCCTCGATCGGCCTGAAGGGCCGTGATCTCGCTGGCGAGGGCATGTTCGAGTATGGCAGCCGGGTCGGCTTCTGGCGCATACATCGCGCCTTCCAGGAGCGCGGAATGCCGCTCACCGTGTTCGGCTGCGCGCTGGCACTGGAGCGCAATCCGCTTGCCGCACAGGCGATCAAGGCGGCTGGATGGGATGTCTGCTGCCATGGCTGGCGCTGGGTCCGCCACTTCCAGCTTTCCGAAGCGGAGGAGCGCGAACATATCCAGAAAGCCATCAAGTCTCTGGAGCAGACGGTCGGCGAGCGGCCGGCCGGCTGGTACTGCCGCTATGGCCCCAGCGTGAACACGCGCCGCCTGCTGATCGAGGAAGGCGGCTTCACCTATGACAGCGACTATTACGGCGAGGAGCTGCCCTTCTGGCAGACGGTCGAGGGCAAGCCGCACCTCGTCGTCCCCTACTCGCTGACCAACAACGACGGCAAGTACGCCGCCGGCATGGTCCACTCCGACCAGTGGTTCGGCCTGGTGAAGGACGCTTTCGACGTCCTCTACAAGGAAGGCGCCACCCAGCCCAAGATGATGTCGGTCGGCCTGCACCAGCGCCTGATCGGCCATCCCGCCCGCATGGCCGGCCTCTGGCGCTTCCTCGACTATGTCCAGAAGCATCAGGACGTCTGGGTCACCAAGCGCCTCGACATCGCGAAGCACTGGATCGCGACGCATCCGTATCCTGGCAAAGGATTGAACGAATAAGGGCTCTGCAAGAACTCGTGGTGGCGTGTAGCGCTGCGGAGAGCCAAGCGATGTTTTTTGTGCGAGTATTTGGAGAACTAAGCACAACGCAAGAGACAGTCGAATGGAAAAGCCAGAAAAGCCATTGGCGCTTCAGTTGAACTGGTGGGTTTGGCTCGGCCTCGGCAGCGTCGCCGCCATTAACGAGTTCGATGAAGGTCGCTACGGGACTGGATGTATAGGTTTGGCTTCTGTTGCTTTTGGGCTCTACCTGCTTTGGGCGAGGCTTCACCTGAAGAAATCACGTCCTTCTGAGCCGCGCTGAAGGACGGGCGCCTCAGGGTGCGGAAAGAGTGGCGGCGCTCCAGGTCAAACCTTCGCGCGCCCAGCAACCATGCGGACCTTGCCGGGCGAGGCGAACCAGATCGAGGCGGCGCCCAGGACGCTGAACCCCAGTGCCACGATGAAGGCCAGGCGATAGGCGCCCTCGTAATCGTAGAGCACGCCGGTGATCCACGGGCCCGCGGCGCCGCCGGCC
>JABMNB010000790.1 GCA_013205335.1 Rhodospirillales bacterium | reverse complement strand
GCTCCCAACTGTCCCGTGTGCAGCGAGCACGACGATCCCGTGAAGACGCTGGAGCACGCCATGGCGCCGTTGTCGATCCAGGCTCAACCGGTCCTGGCCCAGACCGATGGCGGCTGGCGTGTTTCGCCGGCAGCCGATGTAGTCAAGCGCCTGGAACGCTACGTGAGCCCGATCACCGGTCTCATCGCCGATCTCGAGGACGCGTCGCCCCAGGACGGTTTGCCGGTTTTCCAGGCCAAGCAGACCAATCCCGTCGCGACGACTCCTCGTCAGAACCGCCTGATCGGCCGCCCGGGAGCAGCGGCCGGCAAGGGCCAGAGCGAGATCCAGGCCTAGGCGAGTTGCCTGGCGGAGGCGATGGAGCGCTATCTCTGCGGCTATACCGGCCGCGAGCCGCGCCGGCGGGCGACCTGGACCCAGCTCGATGTCGCGGCACCTCATCCCGACAGCTACCTGAACTACAGCGAGCGCCAGTACGACGGCCGCAAGGCTTGGAACGAGAAGCACGACGGGTTCAACTGGATCGGCGAGCGCTTCGACGAAGGGCGGGCGATCGAATGGACACCCGCCTGGTCGCTCACTCACGGAGCGCTGCGCTGGTTGCCAACACGCTACTGCTACTTCGGCTACGCCGACCCGGAGGTCGCCTCGGAAGGCGACGACAATGCCTTCTGCGTGGCGGATTCGAACGGCTGCGCCTCGGGCAGCACGCTCGAGGAGGCCATCCTTCAGGGCTTCCTGGAACTGGTCGAACGCGATGCCTGCGCGCTGTGGTGGTACAAGCGCGAGGGCAACCGCATCGTCCTCGACGTCACGGATCACCGGCCGATCGGCTTTACGGTTGCCGTGGCATCCCACGGCGACGCGATCGAGGCGCTATCCGGCGACGGTGCCACCTTGTCCAGTCTCGACGGCATGGCCTCCGCGGCGGGAGACCCGGCCGCCGCCTCCCGTGCCGTTCGCTACTACCTCGAACGCTTCGCCTTCGGGAGACTGCTGGCCTGGCAGCTGGTCGACGGCGAGGGTCCGCTGGGAACGGTCGCGGCCATGACCGCCCGCTACCAGCCTCGCTGGGGCGAGCCGCCGGCCGGCGATCAGCAGCTTTGCCGGTTCGCGTACGTGCGGTGGGTCGACGGCGAGGCCGTGCTCGAGTCGGGCAACGTGCGCAGTCGTGTCCATCTGAACGGGCGCGGCCTGTCCATGCTGGCGGCGCTGCTCGCCGCACCGGCACCGGCGCCGCCCGCAAGCTTCGCGGCGGCGCTGTGGCAGCTCGGGTTTCTCGAGACCTGCGCGGCCGTCGAACCGGAGGCGCGCCGCTGCTGGGAGTTTCAGGACCTGCTGATGCACGAGGCCGGCCGCAACAACCGGGACGCCGCTGTCGTGGGCGGTACTTACCGTTTCGACAGCGTGCTTGCCTCGCCGCCGGCGGTCAAGCCGGCGATGCCGGGGAGCAGGATCGGCCTCGACAAAGTCGATCCCGGTCGTATTCGCCAGGCCAGCAGCAGCGTCGACGAAGTCCAGGCGCGCCGCCGGTCGGTCCGGCGCTACGCTGCCGAGCCGGTTTCGCGTGCTTCGATCGGCGAGTTCCTGTGGCGGGTCTGCCGGACCACCGGCTACGTCGAGAGCAGCCGCCAGGACCTCATTTCCCGTCCCTATCCGGCCGGCGGCAGCATCAACGAACTCGAATTCTACCTTGCAGTGCGGCGTTGCTCGGGTCTCGACCCCGCAGTCTACCATTACGACAGCCACGGACATGCCCTGGTCCGCCTCGCCGGTTCCGAACGGATCGCGGGCAAGATCGTCGAGCGTTCCGGGACGGCGATGGGCCTTGCCAAAGGCGACCAGAATCCGGACGTGACGGTCGTGATCGCCTCGCGCCTGCCGCGGCTCGCCTGGAAGTACCAGGCCATGGCCTACCGGGCCAGCCTGATGAATGCGGGCGTGGTCTTCCACCTGATGTACATGGTGGCGACCGACATGGGGCTGGCGCCGTGCGCCAACGGCACCGGCGATTCGCGCCTCCTCGAAGAGGTTGCCGGCCTCGACCGCTTCGAGGAGACGGCGATCGCCGAATTCGCGCTCGGCATGCCGGGTGCCGGGTGAGCACGCCCGGCGCCGAGACGCGCCCGCAACGGCCGCTGAGCGAAGACGCCAAATCTTCCGCGTCCTTAGAGAGTGGGGCCGCCGCGCCCCGCGCCACCCGTCGCGCCGACTATGCCGCGTCTTCGTTCCTGATCGATTCCATCGACCTTCGCGTCGAGCTCGGCCGGGAGGAGACCGTGGTCAGGTCCCGGCTCGCCGTCCGCCGCAACGC
>JABMNB010000789.1 GCA_013205335.1 Rhodospirillales bacterium | reverse complement strand
GCCGATGACGGCGATCGCGGTGGCCGGCACGCCTTCGCGCACCAGAGCGTCCTTGACCGTGTTCGCGCGGCGCAGCGACAGCGCCATGTTGTAGGCTTCCGAACCCGTGGTATCGGTATGACCGGTCGCCGTGATGCGAGCGCTTCCCTTGGTCTTATAGGCTGCAGCAGCCTGACCGAGGACGTTCGTGGCCTGCGGGTTCAGCTTGGCGCTGTCCCAATCGAAGAAGACCATGAAGCTCTGAGGTGCCGGCGGCGGCGGCGGCGGCGGCGCGGTGGCCGGCGCAGGCGCGTCACAGGCGCTGATCATGAACGTAGCGGCAATTAGAACAAACAATTTCCTGAGCATAAGCCCCTCTCCCCTGTGGCTATCTAGCCAGCGCTATAATGCTTGAACCTCCACAGTACAGGCAATCTAAAAAACTGCAGATAGACTGACATTTAGTTGGACTCATGCCCCGATCACCGCGCTGCGCCGATCGGCCACGGCCTCCGCAACCGCCGGGCTCATGCCCCGTTACGGTGCCGCATAGCCAATCAGGGGAGCATCCGCGTGAAAAAAGTAGCACTTATGGCGATCGCCGCCTGCTCGTTCGTCGCAGGCTGTGCTTCCTACACCGAACGGGTTGTCGAGAAGCCGGCGCCGGCGCGGCCGGCCGAGCGCACGGTCGTATACGACACCACCCCGGGGCCCGCGCAGACGACGACGGTCTACACCACCCGGTAACACGATCTTCCCACGACCGAGCCGGTGGGTTGGCGCGGTCGCCGATCGCATGGGCGTGCGGGTTGCTCCATCGGCAGTGAACAACGGGTCGCCGTGCCGGTGAGCGACGACCGTCAACATGCCGAGCCCGCTCGAAACGACTGCGCGGCTACGCGGCTATGCGGACAGCTTGTAAAGCTCGGCTACATTGTCGCGCAGAATGCGTTTTCTGAGATCGGCGGTCAGGTGCGCGGTCTGCTGAGCGATAACGTCCTGACTCCACGGCCACGTCGAGTCGCTGTGGGGAAAGTCGTTCGCCCACATCAGCTGTTGCGGCCCCAGCTGGTCGGCAGCCTGGAAAGCGGTCCAGTCGTCCTGGAACGTCAGCGTGATGTGATCGCGAAAATACTCAGAAGGCAGCCGCGCCAGCTCCTTGCCCTTCATCCAATAGCGATGCCGCTTGTAGGCATGGTCCATGCGGTACATAAAATGGGGCGCCCAACCAGCGTCGGCTTCGACGCAGACGACACGAAGTTTGGGATGGCGCTCGAACACGCCGCCGAAGACCAGCATGCCCATGATGTCCTGGCAGCCACGGATGATCGACAGGAAGCCATTGATCTTGGGGCCACGCGGCTTGGACAGTGAGTTGTCGCCCGATGTCGTGAGGATGTGCCACGACAGTGGCAGCTCGAGCGCGACGGCCGCCTCCCAGAACGGGTCGTAGATCGGGTCGTCGTAGTCCTTCTCGCCGGGATTGCCCGGCATCATCACGCCCCGAAATCCCATCGACTTGATGCGTTCGAGGTCGGCAATGCCTTCCTCGACCGTTTGCATGGCTGTCTGGCCCATGCCGACGAGACGGTCGGGCGCATAGGCACAGTAGGCCTGGAGCCAGCGATTGTAGGCGTCGAAACAGGCCTTCTTGAAAGCGAAGTCGGGATGATTACAGATCAGCATCCCCACGGTCGGATAGATGATTTCCGCGGCGATACCATCCTTGTCCTGATCCTGCAGGCGGGCGGTAGGATCCCAGCCGCTGCGGTGCAGATCCTCGAACTTGGCGCCACCGATCCGGATGTCCTGGGGCGCGACACCAGCGGCCGCGATCAAGCCCATCGGTACGGGTGTCCTCATGCCGTCGACGACATAGATGTCGCCCATGGTGTCATGGCGAACGACGTGCGGCGCACGCTCACGGTACGCAGGGTCGATATTGTCGCGGTAGCAGCCGGGGGGCTCGGTGATGTGCGAATCGGCAGAAATCGGGCGCCAGTCCATCCATTCCTCCATTTTCGTTGCCCGAGGGTAGGCCGAGGTCGGAAGGCCCGGCAAGTCGCGGAATGGAGGCCATTCCGGCCGGCGGCAGCGGTTGAACCGCCCCCAACCGTATGGCATACCCCCGCCGCGCGCTGCCGTAGCTCAGTGGTAGAGCACCCCCTTGGTAAGGGGGAGGCCGAGAGTTCAATCCTCTCTCGCAGCACCATCGACCTGCTTTTCCACAGACATTGAAGTGTCGCCGAACCTTCATGAGGCCGTCGCCGCCCGGCTCTAAAGAAG
>JABMNB010000788.1 GCA_013205335.1 Rhodospirillales bacterium | reverse complement strand
GGCCGAGAACATCCATCGCGGATTCGGCATCACCTGCTTCATCGAGCGCACGGCCACCAACGCGCCCTCGAACGCGCATATCCGCAAAGCGACGGCGCAAGACGGGATCACGCTCTCGATCGATCCCTCGGGCGCCGTGCGTTGTGCCATCAGCGTTACCGATCAGGGACAGGGCACGCACACGGTGATGGCGCAGGTGATCGCCGACGAGCTCGGTGTTCCGGTCGAACGCATACGCATCGTCTCGGGTGACAGCCAGGCTACGCCCTATGGCTCGGGGGTACGCGCCTCGCGCGGCACCGCGGTCGGCGGCGAGCTGGCGCTGCATGCCTCGCGCGAGCTGCGCGCCGTCGTACTCGATTCCGCAGCGCAGCTCCTGCAGACCACCGCCACCCGGCTGACGATGAGCAACGGGATGATCGGCGCGGCCGACGGTGAAGGCGCGGGTATCAGCCTCGCCGATCTCGCGGAGATCGTGCACTTCAAGCCTCAGCTCCTGCCCAGGGGCGCACAGGTGAGCCTGTCGCTGTCCCGCCATCTCGGGCACGACTGGCCGGCTCTCGTGCCGACCAACGGCGTGCAGGCCTCTTTGGTCGAGGTCGATGTCCGGACCGGCGCGGTGCGCCTGTTGCATCACTGGGCGGTCGACGATTTCGGCACCATCGTGAACCCGCTTCTGGTGGCCGAGCAGGTGCGCGGCGGCATCGCGCAGGGGATCGGCCAGGCACTGTTCGAGGAGCTGGTCTACGACGCCGACGGCCAGGTGCAGAACGCCTCGCTCGCCGACTATCTCGTGCCGCTGGCGTCGGACCTGCCCGACATGGTGATCGACCATGTCGAGACGCCGTGGCCGCATTCGGTGCTGGGCGCGAAGGGCGCGGGCGAGGCCGGCACGACCGGCGCGGTCGGCGCCGTGCTCAATGCCGTCAACGACGCGATCCGGCCGTTCGGCGCGGCCATCACCGAGCTGCCGATGACGCCCGAACGGCTGCTCGTGGCGCTCAACCGCCTGTGAGGTTCTGGAGATGACCCAGCCGTCCCAACACTGGCCTCGCGCCGACCGCATCCATCTCGCCAACGTCCATATCGCCACCGAGGTGCTGGGGGGCGACGCGCCAGGTGTCGCCGACGAGGACGGGCTGGTGAAGCTCGACCTGGTGATCGAGCGCGGCATCGTCGCCGACCTGCTGCCGGCGGGATCGGTGACCGGCGGCGTGCTGTGCGACGCCGACGGCGGCATGGTGCTGCCGCCCTTCGCCGACCTGCATGCCCATCTCGACAAGGGTCATATTTTTCGGCGAGCGCGCAATCCCGAGGGCACGCTGGTCGGCGCCCGCGCCAGCACGCGCGCCGACACCGAGAAGCACTGGCGCGAGGAGGATGTCGAGGCGCGCTTCGAGTTCGCACTGGAATGCGCCTATGCCCACGGCACCGGGTCGATCCGCACCCATATCGACTGTTTCGTGCCGGGCCAGGCCGAGATCAGCTTCGCGGTGTTCCGCCGGCTGCGCGAGCGCTGGGCGGGCCGTGTGGTGGTCGAGGCGGCCGCGCTGGTTAGCACCGACCTCTACGATACGCCCGAGAACCGCGCGCTGATCGACATGATCGCCGACTCGGGCGCACGGCTGGGTGGCGTCACCTACCGTCTCGAGCATGGAGAGGACCCGACCGTCGTAGATGCGCGACTCGACCGGCTGCTGATGCTCGCGAAGGAGCGCAGACTCGATGTCGACCTGCATGTCGAC
Organism: Rhodospirillales bacterium; assembly: GCA_013205335.1. GTDB lineage: Bacteria > Pseudomonadota > Alphaproteobacteria > Reyranellales > Reyranellaceae > Reyranella. The sequence continues at coordinate 2,353 of JABMNB010000788.1, read as the reverse complement.
GAGAACGGCGCGCCGTCGTCGACGACGCTCGCCCAGGTCGCCGAGGCGGTGATGCGCCAGGGCTTCGAGGGCCATGTCGTGTGCGGCCATTGCTGCAGCATGTCGATGCAGGAGGAGCCGGTGTGGCGGCGCACCATCGGGCTCGCGCGCGATGCCGGCCTCACCGTCGTCAGTCTGCCGCTGGTCAACCAGTTCCTGCAGGGCCGGATCGACGGCGGCACGCCGCGCTGGCGGGGCATTCCGTTGCTCCGCGAACTCAAGGCGGCGGGCGTCGCCGTGGCGCTGGCGAGCGACAATTGCCGCGACCCGTATCACGCGTTCGGCGACCACGACATGATCGAGGTGTTCGGCGCCGGTGTGCGCATGGGCCATCTCGAGGCCGAGCTCGATCGGTGGCCCTCGTCGGTCACCACGGTGCCGGCGTCGGTGCTGGGCGTGGCCGAGGGCGGGCGCATAAGGCGCGGCGGGCCGGCCGACTTCCAGCTGTTCGGCGCGCGCGATTACAGTGAGCTGCTGGCGCGACGGCAGCCCGACCGGCTGGTGATCCGCGGCGGTCGGCACATCGACGCCCGGCTGCCCGACTACCGCAAGCTCGACCACATCGTCGCCCGCAGTCAGATCGTCAGTACGCAATAGGGGAGCACAGATCATGTTCACCAAGAGCCAGCATGCCGCTTGGCATCACGTCCTCGGACTCTGCAAGCTGGGCGAGGGCGAGACGGCTGTCGTCCTGGGCGCCCAAGGGGGTCGACACACGCTACCGCGACATCGCCCTGCAGGTCGCCCGCGAGCGGGGAGCGACGGCCGCCTACATCGAGGTCGAGAACGCGAACCGCCTGCCCGCGACCGTCCTGGCGGCGCTGCGTGCCGCCGATTTCGTCGTCGATCTGTCGCACAGCCACGATCCAGAAATCCGCAAGCTCGCGCCGCACGGCACGCGCACGCTGGTGGTGCTGGAGCCACCGGAGATCCTGGAGCGCATGCTGCCGCAGGCGGCGGACAAGGATCGCGTCCTGCACGCCCAGGCCTGTATCCGCCAGTCCAGGCGGCTGCGCGTGACCACCGCGGCCGGCACCGACTTCGAGGTTACGCTGGGCGAACTCGGCGGCAATTGCCAGTACGGGTTCTCGGACGAACCTGGCCATTGGGATCAGTGGCCGGGCGCCTTCGTCACGACCTACGGCAACGAAGGCTCGGCCAATGGCACGGTGGTGATCGCTGCGGGCGACATCGTCTTCCCGCAAAAGGAATATGTCCGCACGCCGATCACGCTCCGGATCGAGGACGGCTATATCCGCGCGATCGAGGGCGGCGTAGATGCCATGCTGCTCAAGGCAACGCTCGACTCCTACGGCAATCCGGAAGTGTTCGCCGTCTCCCATCTCGGCTGGGGTCTCAGCCGCAACTCGCGCTGGGACGCGCTGGGTTTCTACGACAAGAAGGACATCGAGGGGCAGGACGGGCGCGGCCATTACGGCAACTTCCTGTTCTCGACAGGGCCAAACCTGTCGGGTGGCGGCGTCCGCCGCGCACCGCTGCATCTCGACATCCCCCTCAAGGATGCGTCGGTCTGGCTCGACGATCGCCAGATGGTGGCAGCCGGGGACGTTCTGGCGCCCGAACAGAGACTCTGAGCGGCCGCTTTCCCGCCCGCGCCGGCGGCGTGGACGTCCTGATCCGCCTTAGAGTCTTTGCTTCGAATGGCTCAAGCGTCGACCCTGACGACCTTGAACGGCCGCTCGACGCCGTCGTGCTCGGTGACGGAGACGTATTCGCCGACGACGAACCTGTGGGTGTCGAACCGGAAGATCGGCTCGTCGTCATCGTCTCCCGGCTCGTAGGAAAAGGCCCACTTGCCGTCGCGGCGATGGATCAGATGGCCGGTCTCGTCGTCGGCATGGTCCCAGAAGCGACGCACGGTGCAGGCAGACTTGTTCTTGGCCCAACCCTCGGCATGCAGGTGCCCCTGGGCATCGAGCGGCGCGACGAATTCGTAGCCATGGTTCGAGCTGCCGTTGGGAAACTCGGGCATCCGGGCCAGTTCGAGGAGGACTTTCTTGAGGGGCATGCGTTTCTCCGTTGGCGATGGCTCAATATGCCCGCCGCGCCTCATTCGGCCATGATCCAGATCAATTTCGGCTACTTGCTCTCGGAAGCAGTACGTTCGGCTTCGTCGAAGGCGGTCTTGATCATGAACCAGCAGAACAGGACTCCGAACAGCGAGAGGCCCAGGCCGAAGGCCAGGATGCCGAAGTCGCGCGCGGCCCCCGCCATGAACAGGCCCACCAGGCCCATCAGGGCGGCCAGAATTCCCATGATCCAGTAGGACATCATTTTCTCCTTGGGTCGTCGT
>JABMNB010000090.1 GCA_013205335.1 Rhodospirillales bacterium | reverse complement strand
GCCCCGGCGGCAAACTGGCCGATCAGGTATTCATAGGCATCCCCCAGCGCGTCGATGTCCGTGGAGAACTCGTTCAGCCCTTCGGCGATCTTCTGGATGATGGTGCAGAGCTTGGCGTTGCGGTCAGCGTAGCCCTTGCCCAGCTTGGGGGAACTCAGATCAATCTCGGAGAACAGGCCTTGGAAGGTGCTCTGAAAAGATTCCGTCTCGATGTATTTGAAGCCCGCCTGGAGCGTGTTCAGCAGCTCGCCGTTCTGGGTGCGGGCCAGGTTAGCAATGCTGTTCCAGAGGTGCGCGGGCTGGATGACGTAATGCACCTTGCGGCGCATCTGCTTCTCGAACTCCGGGACGTCATCCACGTTGTTCGCATACCACAGCGCCAGCGGCACCTTGCGGGCGTCACCGCCCACATCGGGGTAATCTTTGCCGAGTTCCTTCTTCGCCGCCGTCTCGTAGTTGTCGGAGAGGTAGCGCAGGAAGAGGAAGGACAGCATGTAATCGCGGAAGTCGTCCGCATCCATGGCCCCGCGCAGTTGGTCGGCGATGCTCCAGAGGGTGTTGCCCAGTTGTTTTTGATTGGTGTCGGTCATGATTCTCCTCCGCTGCCGAGTTGCAGTTCGAGGGACTGGCGGACCAACCCGAGGACATACGGCAACTCTTCGAGAGTTGAGAGCCCGACCTCGACGTCACCATTTCCCCATCGACCAATGTCGGTGACATCCTTGCAAAGCCCCTTCGGGTCATTCACCTCGGTAAAGCGCATGTTGAGCGAGAGACGCAGCCGTTTGGCTTGGGGGACAACATCCACGAAGTTTGTCTCCGCTTTGTAGGCGACGTAGAGCTTCAGGAATTCCTCACTGACGCAGGGGTCGAGTGCGAGCACCGCTTTTCGGAACGCTTCAAACACGGCTCGCATGTTGGCTGTTACCAAATTCGGGTGGTCGTCGATGGTGTAGGCGGTGGCCGCGTCAGACTTCGGGCGGTATGCATCCAGAATGTCTTGTGGGAGATGCGGTGCGGGCCAGACGCCAACGCCTATTTCCGCAAGCTTGGTAGCGCGGGCCTTGATGGCTTCTTCGTCCCAGGTTTCGAGAATGCCGAGTCCTTGATTGAGCTTCAGCGGGCTTTGTTTCAACCCTTTCTCCGGTGCATCCGGCATGTCGCGCTTTTCGGTGAAGGCGCGGTCACTGTAGTCGCTGTTGTAGGCGGTGAGTGTGAGATTGCCGAGCGTGTGCAGCCATGTTTGCTGGATGCGCTGCCATTCCTCGCCAAGTGCCTCACGCCACTTCGCCGACAGGTTTTCATTCTGCGGGAGGATGTGCTCGATGGTGTATTCGTCCACCGCCACGCGCTCTTTGCGGCCATAGTTTTCCAAGCGGCGCAGCCAGTAGCTGCGGCTGCGGAAGTTGTAGATGTCGCGGGTCTGGAAGTCCCGGCGAAACTCGTCATCCGATGGGAAACGCCGGTAGGAGGGCAGAGTGAGGAAGTGCGCCTGAACGCTTTCGAAGTAGCGGTCCTTCTTCAGCGCCTTGGTGAACGTGGCAAACGTCTTGTTCATCGAGTTCGTGGGGATGGCGCAGATGGCTCGGCGGAAGACATACGCTTCGATGAGCCGCACACTGGCCAGCAGGTCAGCCTTCGAGAGCATGTCCGTCTTGTAGTCGTGATACAGCTCCAGCAGGAACGGGTAGGCCACATCCACCCTGAGTTCCCGCAGGTCATGGAAGGCGTTCTTCAGCTCGGCATCCGGTTCACTGCCCAGCGCCATGGCGCAGAAGTGCCGAGCGTAATCGCGGATTTCACGAACGAGGCTTTCGATGTGGCTCTTGTCGTCGGCAAAGTCGGCCCGCGAGGTTCGCGCATGGCCTTTGAAGGCGTCGTAAACCGCGTTGATGTTTGGAATCTCGCCCGTCATCACCGTCAGGTAATGCCGCATGAATCCATCAAAGTGCGTTCCATAGGCTTCCTGCCCGAAGTCCACTTCCATGGGTCGCCAGAACTGCTCGTAGAGCTTGGTTTGCAGAACCGGCTCCAAGCCCATCAGGATGAAATTGCGGATGAGGTCCGCCTGACTCAGCTCCTTGCCCGTCGAGTTCATGCTCTCGAAAATGAGCTGCGGGTTGTCCTGGTCACGCGTGAGCGCAATGTCCACCACCACCAGTTTCGCCAGCCCCCGGCACACGGTCGCCAGATCCACTTTCCCTTCGCCAATCCATCGCTTGAACGACTCGAAGTTCGCATTGAGTCGAATCGACGGCTGCTGCGGCGGCTCCCCATCACTCACCAACGCCGTGAGTGAGGCTTTGTCCGTCTGCGAGAGCAATAGTTTGAAATGCCTCTCTCCCGTTTCCTCCGGATTCACCAAGTAGTAGTTCTTGATCTTCCGTTGCGAGAAACCGACGAAAGGCTCGCTGTCCGCCACAGCTCTAGCAAGAGCTGCCAACAACAGTGAGACGGTGGTGAGCCGCTGCTGCCCGTCGATGACCAGTAGCGGTGCTTGATGCGTCACCTGCGAGAGCCCGCTTTCCACATACACGATGGAGCCAACGAAGTGGACAGCGATCTTGTCGCTGCTGCCGCAACGCACAACGTCGTCCCAAAGCTGGCGGCATTCCTTCTCCGTCCATGAATAGGTGCGCTGGTAGATGGGGATGACGAATTGCGGCGACTTCTTGAGGAAATCGAGAAGTTTGGCTTCAGTGGCTTTCATAAAGTGTTCTGTTCGTCAGGGGATGGGAAAAGCTGCTGCATCAGGCCTTTCTTGTGGGTCTTGAGGGCTTCGAGCGTTTGGGTTTCGGCGGTGATCAGGGCGTCGAGGCTGCTCAGGCACGTGGCGATGCGTTGTTGTTCGGCGGGCGGAGGGAGCGGAACCGCGAACGACCTTATCTGTGCAAAATTGAGGCCCTGCCGGTTTCCACCTGCTTGAAAGCTGTCGGTCTGCTTCTGTCCGCGCTGGGAGATGAGATACTGATTCAGGAAGAAAGGATTCAGTTCATTGGGTTTCGTGCGGATGATGCAGACGTGCTGATTCACGTTGCCACCTGCAATTCGGTCATCGGCCACTGCGCTCCGTCCGATTGATGCGCCGGTGATGTTGAGCAAAACGTCACGGACTTTGATCTCGGTGGAATCGAAAGAGGCGTGGGTTTCTTCATCAATGTAGGCGACGTCGTCCAATAACAAGATGCCCCATCCGACATTCTGACTGCGGACAAATGGACGCCCAGCCTGTTTGTAATTCTTGTCACCGCCTGTCGGCGTTATTCCGCTGCCTACCTTGCTCGCCTTCGGACCGAGTTCACCTTCCTCCCACTCCCCGGCGTTTTGGAATTCGGGGAAGCGGAGGCGGGGTTGGGTTTCGCCTTCGCGGGGGAAAAGCTGCTGCATCAGCCCTTTTTTATGGGTCTTGAGCGCGTCCAGT
>JABMNB010000787.1 GCA_013205335.1 Rhodospirillales bacterium | reverse complement strand
GTCTTCGACCGCACCGCCGAAGGGCGGGTGCTCACGTGCCTCACCGTCGTGGACGACGCGACGACGGAAGCCGTGGGCATCGTCACGGCCCGGGCGCTCGGGGGGCTCCCCGTGACACGGGCGCTGGATCAGCTCGCCCTCGAACGCGGCCTGCCCGCCGCCCTCCGGACAGATAACGGCCCCGAGTTCTGCAGCCGAGCCATGCTGACCTGGGCGCACGAACGGGGCGTGACGCTGCGGCTTATCGAACCGGGCAAACCGAACCAGAACGCGTACATCGAATCGTTCAACGGCCGCTTCCGCGACGAGTGCCGGAACGAGCACTGGTTCACCAGCCTGAGCCACGCCCAGATCGTCATCGAAGCCTGGCGGCGGGAATACAACGAGGAACGCCCAAAGAAGCAACTAGGCGGGCAACTGGCTGCAGCACGGAGTACAGTCACCCCCGGACTCTAAACGCGACTGCTACTGAAGACGGGGGGACGTCAGGTGATTGGAATGTCAGGACCATTGCCTGCGCGCGACCGGCACGCCGCTCCCCACCACGCTGTTTTATTCGCAACGCGATCCCCGTTCAGGCACGCATGACCAGCATACTGTCCTACTTTATTCGCAACGCGATCCCCGTTCAGCCACGCATGACCAGCATACTGTCCTACTCTCGGGCGCATTTCGCGCCTGGGCGCCGCGTCTACTACGAGCATTCCAGCGCGGGCCGACTAGCCAAACGGCTCTACGAGATCCTGAGTTCGCCCGGCGAATGCATCTACCTGGATGCCACAGACGTGCTGACGGGAGCGTCTGCAGACGTTCTCATCGGCGAACCCGGCAACTTCCAGCACCTCTGCACCAATAACCGCATAGGGAAGAAGATACTGTGGTGCTCGAGATCGTTCGACAGGGGCGACTTGTTTGAACTGTGCGACGTGGCCTTGGGCGTAGGGAACCGGACGAGTCTATCCAGGTTTCCAGAGGCGCACCGGGGAAAGGTTCACCTTACCAATTACAGCGTGGGCGTCGCGCCTAACCTCCCGTCGCCCGCCTCACGCAAGAACGAGTTCATTTACGTCGCGACTGAGGCTACCGAGCTCAAGGGGTTCCGGGAAGTCATGCGCGTCTGGAAGACCATGTCCGCGAAGTTACACGTGGTCGGGTACATGAACGACCCCGAGATGCAGGCGCTGTTTCGCGAGTCGAACTCCGGGCAGATGGAGTATCACGGCTACATCCCCAGCGACACTGCCGCGTTTCGGTCGCTGCTGACCTCGTGCCGATACGTTTACCTCCCTACACACCTGGAAGGTCAGGTCGGGACGCTCATCGAGGCTCTGTATCACGGCTTGGTGGCGCTCACGACGCTAGAGTCTGGACTAGACGAGCGAGTGCTCGAGCATGCCTTTATTGCCGCGCCTGCCGATACTGAGACGCAAGCGGGTTGCGTCCGCACGATGCTGGCGATGGGCGACGAGGAGTATGCCGCCCGTCAACAGGCGAGCTTGACTGCACTGCGCACGTATCACACCTGGGATGTGTTCGACAGAGCGATAAAGACGCATCTCTGAAGACGGCACAGGTCCCTCGGAACCACCCACTATCAGGCATCAGCCCTGACAAGCGCCGAAGCGTGATCGCCGTTGTGCTGGCGACGACGCGCGCACAGTTCGCGACTCAATAGCCGTCTGGCATCTCCTGTTGCTCGCCCCCGCTATTGTTTCCTACTGACATACTCGTCACTCACTGACTTCTAGCGATGCGATCAATTGGTCGCATCCGGCGGGAATAGGACCACTCAGCCCTTCCAGCACGGAATCTCTTGGGCCACGCACGACCCGGTACACCTTCACCAGTTTCAGAGCGGCCCTCTGCAACAGGTCCATCTTCTTGCGGCGCCGCAACGCCACAATCGGATAGTCGGGATTCATCCAATGGTCCACGTGTACGGCCGCTCCCCATTTTTTCAGGAGCAGACTCACAATGGACTGGTCGTGGCGATGCGCTTTGAACACCGGTGGATTGGGTGTCATGGAGGGGTAGTCTGACGCCAGGCGGAAATTGTTTATCACGCAGCACCGTAGCCACTGCGCCACAAACCTTCGGTTGTCCAGCGTGTTCGTGAGGATCAGGATGGTCGCGATGTGTTGACCGCTGTGCTTGTATTCCACGTCGGTACAATCCAGAGCTTCGAACACATCGGCTTTCGTGTATTCGTCTTCCCGGTGAGACATCTGAAAAGCCAGGCGATGGGTTGGATGGGTGGTGACTGCGCCCATCCAGTCGCCGAACGCCTGCCGCGCCTCTGGCGTGACACTAATTCCGCATCCCGCATCTGCATAGACGACGACATCGCCCAGTTCGCAGCGAAGCAGCATGTCAGCGATGATCATCGGTTTCCATGACCAATAGCCGTAGCCGCGCGTCCGCGACAGATACGCGCGTAGGTTGTGATCAACGGGCAGGTCGTGCTGATTGAATTTGCGTACCGTATCGAAGTAGCCGGATGTCTTCGCTTCTTCCAGCAGCGCGGCGAGCGTGTTGGTGAATCGCGGCTCGTCGCCGAATGTACAGAAGTGGATGTTCATTGCGTTCTGCCTCTACTTCCCTGACCGCACGGTAGTTGGTCCAGCCGTCAGGAGTCGCGCTTCGTGGTTGCGCCGCTCGGAAAGTAGGCCAGTACGCCGCTCAGGAAGTGGGCCACCTGAGGGGCCTACATTCTACGTGTTCTGACCCCAACGACAGTAAATCTGCCCCCCTCTCTCTTCGTCCTTTCCTGGCAGCGTGAGCCGGCCTGGGCCGGCGAGCGCCCCACCCCGGTGGTGCTGACCGGTACGATGTGATCGATCAGGCCGGATCCTCACGCGGCCGCCGCTTTCGCATGCGATAGCTCTTGCCCTTAGTCGTGATCACCGTCGCGTGATGCGCGAGGCGATCGAGCAGCGCGGTCGTCAGCTTCTCGTCGCCGGCAAAGACCGTGACCCATTCGGCAAAGGCGAGATTCGTCGTGACGATGGTGGCGCGGCGCTCGTAGCGGTCCGTGATCAGATTAAAGAGCAGCTCGCCGCCGATGCGGTCGAACGGCACGAAGCCGAGCTCGTCGACGATCAACACCTCGACCCGCAACAACCGCTGCTGCAGGCGGGTGAGCTCGCGGCCGTCGCGGGCTTCGAGCAACTGCCGCACGAGATCGGCGGCCCGGGTGAAGAGCACGCGTCGCTTCTGTTTGGTCGCTTCGACCCCGAGCGCGATCGCCAGGTGCGTCTTGCCGGTGCCGATCGGGCCGGCGAAGATCAGATTCTCCGGCGCCGTGACCCACTCGCCTCGCGCGAGGGTGTGGAGCTGGGTGGCGCTGACGCCGTCGACGGCGGTGAAATCAAACGTGTCGAGCGTCTTCACTTCGGGAAAGCGCGCCTCGTGGAGCCGCTGGCGAATCACGGACTCGTGCCGCGAGGCCTGCTCGGCACTCAGCACCTCGTGCAAGTAATCCTCGTGGGGCCAATGCGCGTCTCGGGCTTGCCGGGCCAGGCCGTCAAACGTGCGCGCGATGCCGGGCAGCTTCAGCGCGCGGGTCTGCGCGACGACGAGCTCGCGGGTCAGGGTGGCGCTCATCCCGCCACCCCGATCAACCAGCCGTCGTAGTCCGCAGCTGAGCCGCCGTGGACCTCGATGTCGCGGAGGGGCGCCGGCACGGCGTCCAGCGCCAGGCGGTCGGGCGCGGCCCGCGCCGGCGTGAGGGCCAGCAGCAACGGCGTCCCCGCGGCGAGCGCCGTGATCAGGGCGGGGACGACGACGGCGGCGCCGTGCGCCTCGAGCTGCCCGAGGACCTTGGCGAAGAGCCGCGCGGCGTCGCGCGGCCCATGCGCGAGCTGGAGCTGATCCCAGATCGCGGGAAACGGCAGACCCAGATCCCGGAGGAGGTCGGGCAAGACCTGCCGCACCGCTTGCGGCTTGCGCGCCAGCTCGGCGAGATAATGCCGGTAGTCGATGGACCGCTGGCCAAAGCGCTTCCGCGGATGATGCACGCAGCGGCCGTCACGGCCGACGATGGTCACGGTGCTCGCGCCGACCCGCACGACCAGATCGAGACCGGCCCACCGCGTCCACACCGAGTAGACCGCGCCCTCGAGCCGGACCAGCGCGCGCGGGGTCACCGTGGCGAACGTCGTGGCCTCCGGCGCAAAGGGGATCGGCGCGGGGCGGAACAGGCGGTGCTCGTCGGCAAAGCGGTGGCCGATCGTCTGACCGGCCGCATCCTTGTGGGTGTCGAGCCGCGCATCCATCTGCGCCAGGAGCGTGTCGTTAATCGTCGCCAGCGTCGGGCCGCTGGGAATGGGCACCAGCGCTTGCTGGCGCACGGCTTTGCCCCGCGACTCGACACCGCCTTTATCGTGGCCCTCACCGGGGCGACAGAAACAGGCCTCCAGCAGATAGTGCGACGCGAGCGCGGCAAACCGCACCGTGAGCGTGCGCGCGCCGCCGACCAGGATCCGCACGACGGCGGCGCGTAAATTATCGTAGGCGACGCGGGCGGGCACGCCGCCGAAGTGCGCGAACGCGCGGACATGCCCATCGAGAAAACTGATCTGATCCTGGCGCTCGTAGATCCACGCGAAGTCGCGGCCCGAGTACATCAGCCGCATCAGGAAGAGCCAGGCCTTGCGCCGGGTGCCGTCGATGTCGACCAGCACCTCGAAGAAATCGACCTCGGCGAGATCGCCCGGGCGGTACGTCAACGGGACGAAGACCTCACGCCGCTGGCGCCGCCACTCGGCGACCGCCGTCTTGACGACCGTGACCCCGACCTGTTTCCCCTCCGCCACCAGCATCGCGTGCAGCCGCGTCGCCGTGAGCTGCTGCTTGCCGCCCGTCCACTTGGCGGAGTCGACCAACAGCGCCTGCACGCGCGTGGCCACCGTGTCCCAGACCGGTCGGGGCCGCGGTCCGGCCTCCGCCTTCCGCAGCGGCATCGCCTGCTCTACGTACTTGCCGACCGTCGTCCGCGACAGGCCCAACTCGCGCGCCACCGACCGCTGCGTCCGTCCTTCGACGAGCACCTTGTGCCGTACTACATGCACCTGATCCATCCTGAGCATCCTCCCAGCGGACCCCGGATCCCCTCGATCCGGCAAGTCCGCCATCAGACCCTCAGGTGGCCTACTTTCCGAGCGGCGAATGGCCTACTTTCTGAGCGGCGCGCCCACGCTTCGCGAATCTCCCCTTGAAGATAAGCCCCGATTACGGCTGCGCACTCGACCATTCTCGCCACCGGCTGACACGATTCTCAGCTCTGCCGTTGATGCGATCGGGCAATTCGACCATCGAACTGGATGTCGGCGGGAGCCCGGAGTGTGTGGGCAGGTCTGGAGAGTCTCGCGTCGCTTGTTAACTCGCGACGTCAGACAGTATCCTTCGCAAGAACTCCTTGATGCCATCTAACGAGGGTCGCTGCAGCAGCAGCGGTTGCTCACGGAGCGCCTGAAAAGCTTTCGGCTGCAGCGCCTCGCGAAGCCCCGCAGCGTATCCGATCGACGCATACTCGGCCATGTTGATGATGGCATTGGGATTGAAGTCGTGGGATACGTTGGAGTCGCACCAGGTGATGGGGATACATCCGCATGCGAAGGCCTCAGGGATTTTTTCCGTATAGTAACCGGGGTTCATCGAGTTCTCTGGACAGAGGCAGAACTGTTTGTCTCGGCACACGTCACGTTTCAGGAAATCACGATTGGAACCGTGTGACTCCTGCGGTGAAAAGGCACGGCCGTAACAATCCACCTCCATGACGGTCCTGAGCGCACTCAGCAACGTTCTCCTCGGTTCAACAAGATGCGAGCTCATAAACACAGCCCGAACTTGCCGGTCCTTCTGAGCGCCAAGGGGACGCATCAGTAATTCGATCTCGACAGCGGGTCCCAATCGCTTCGTACCTGCGGCCGGTCCCCCTTCATGCGACCAGTCGAGCATGGACATCCAGGTGGGGAATCGAAAGTGGTTCGGTGCCGTTACCCCCAGATCCGAAGAAATGGAAAACTCCGCAGGTCTCGCATTCCATCTCGTATTTTCGCTCGTCTGGTAGAGCGTTCGCGGCACATCACGTCTTCCGGCCAATCCCAGTAAGAGAGCCAGTCGGTGTCCCAGATGTACTCCGCGCAGCCGTTGACGAAAGGGACCGATGATCAGTAAGTCACAGCGCCTAGGATGGACGCACTCTATACCCGGACCGTGCAAGAGTCCCAGTAGTCTAAGAATGAAATCATCTTCTGCGTATCCCGGCCACTGGCAGAGGTAGGCGACTTTCAGTTTTTTCTTTGTCACTGGCGCTACTCTCCGAGATTCTGAAGTGGAGTTCCCAGGGTTTAGTGGAGACCCTGTTTCCGCGTCCTGTGAGCGGTTTCGAACTGCTCAGGACTCACGCCGGCTAGATGACCATGCCGGCGCGTCCGATTGTAGAACGTATCGATGTAGTCAGCTACGTCC
>JABMNB010000786.1 GCA_013205335.1 Rhodospirillales bacterium | reverse complement strand
TGCCGGCGGCGCGCCGAAATATCGCCAGAAGTGCGAGGAGATCGCGGCGAACGGCTATGAGGGGTTTGAGCTGAGGTGAGGTACAGGCCGTATTAAGGGCAAGACTTGGGAGCGTTCAGCACGGCGGACTGGAATTCCTTCAAGACCAGAGCTTTGACGGTCTTGTCGGTGTCGATACGGGGCTTCAAGGCGCAATACTGGGCATCGAACGCGGCCTCGTTCTGCACGAGGTCAGTCGGCGGGCCGCCCAGAGTCTTGATGGCGCCCCGCCACGAGCGCAGCATGCGAAGATAGACCAGGCGCAAGTAGAGCAAGACGCCGTGGTCACCGGGAACGATCGCGATAGCGTCGTCGAGTCCGACCTGGGCGCTGACGAAGTAATCCTTTGCCGCCGAATAGCTTGTTTGTCCGCGGCCGCGATCAGCTTCGACGAACGCCGGCAGCGCCTTGAGCAGAACCCGGTCACGCGTGCCAAGCGTGAGGCCTGTGTCCGCGAGCCCGTCCTTGGCGCATTTTATAGCGCTGTCGGACGCGGCATTGTTTGGGGGGATCGAGGCGTCGAGGTCGGCGATGCGCCACAGAGCGAGGCATTTCAATGTCCACGCCGTGCCGGTGAGCTTGTCCTTATCCAGTTCAGCGCGATTTTGGGTCAACTCCTTATCTAGCAGACTGAGTGCCACTTTGTAGTTCGCCACCGCAGTTCCATAGGTGCTGGCCCCCAGCGCGGATGTGTAGGCTTCGTCGCCTTTCGTCGATAGCTGGTTCTCTGCCGCGGCACCGGCGTTGAAACTGTCCTGCGCGTCCCGCATGTGCCGGGCGCCACAGCCGGACAGCATGATCATGCCGGTCAGGGCAACAGCAATCGTCAGACCACGAAAGATCATCATCCTACGATCTCCTGGTTAGCCGGGCAGTTTTGAGTCGAGCGCCGTGGCAAAGTCGTCGGGTCGAATTTTTCCCGAGACGAGATCGTCGAGGACAACTCGCAGGATGACGAGATTTGCTCGCGTAACGCCTTTTTTGGCTAGCAGAGAAAAAGATGTCTCGACGAGGGGCTGGATCACGCTGGCGCGCGCGATCTGCCAGCGCCGGGAGGCGGGCATAGGCGCTTCCAAGGCTGCCGATAGGACGGCATCGAGGATCGCCGTCAGGAAAGCCTTGCCGGCGGCGGCATCGTCGGCCGGCAAGTGGTCCAGGAATTCAAGGCGCGCGCCGACGGCCAGAAGCGAGGCCCGCAGGGCGTCACGCACGGCTTCGGCGCCGAACTGGGAGTGCTTGCGGCCCTTCAACGCGGCAAGGGCCGCCGCGAGGGCCGCGCTGACCGTTTCGCTGTGATGGCCGGTGACCTGATCGACCACCCAGGCGGGATTCTCCTGCACCTGCGCAAAGACGGCATCGAGGATCGACAGGAGTTGGTCCTGCGCGAAAGTAGGCGTCTTCGCCGGTCCGGTCGTGACCGTCGAGAGAACAGTGAGGGTCTGCCTGGCGGCCACGACGAGAAGATTGCGTCCCGGATCGTCGCGATCACCTTCCCACAAGAGATCCAGGTTGGCGGCGCTGCGCTCGAGAACGAGGCTGATCAGGTGAGGCGCCAGGTCTTGGCCAGCCTTGATCTTGCTGATGGCCAGCGTTGCCGTGACCTCGCTGACGAGCTTCTTCAGCCCCGTATTGTTGCTGCCGAGTATTGCGGGATTGCGCGAGATGGCGCCGAGTGCGGCCTGGGCGATCGTCGTGAGGCCTTCCGTGGAAAGGACCTTCTGCAGCTCGACCTTGTCGGCGCCAAACGCGAGATCGGCGACCTGGGCAATCACGTCCTGCAGCACGATTTTTCCAGCGTCGGTCTTGCCCAGGAACAAGGAGGGATTGGCCAACACGATATCGGTCGCGCCTCTTGCCAGAGCCGCCGATACGACTTGCGCCCAGTCGGCGGCGTCACGCTTCTTCTTCTCCGTGTTAACGTCGTCCGGGCGGTCGATGGCCTTGGCGAGCGCCGCCGTCATGCCGGCGATCAACAGCTGTTCCTTCTCACCGGTGACAAGCAGCGTTGGCGTCGCCGCCACCGCGTCGAGGACTCCAATCATGACGCCTTTGGCAAGGTCGCCTGGATTCTTGGTGGCGAACTCGACATCGCTCATACCCTTCAGGAAGGCGAGCAGCGCGCGACCCTCTGGACGAGCTTCCGACACGGCGCCCGGCATCGTGGCGAAGTAGTCGACAGCGATTTCCACGATCGTGCCCGCGATTCTCTGGAAGGCACCGGGATGACCAGGGTTCTCGTTCCTGCCCCATTGCCGGATGGTCAACAGATTGGTGAGATCGGCCACGGAGATCTCAACGCCTGTCATCTGTTCTTCGTCGAAATCGTTGATTTCAGCGAAGTAGTACAAGTAGAGCACCTTTAGCTCGGCTTCATTCTGTGCTGGATTCTGGAGGAGCGTCTGGACGAGCTCGTTCTTCAGGCGAACCGCGTTGCCCTCATCGGTATTGAAGTATTCGACGATGTTGTTGATGTCTTTCGACAAGTCCGGCGCGCGAGGCAGTGGCAGCACCAGTTCCCGGTCGAGCGTAGCGTCGACGTAAGCTTGCCGGGCTCCGGCATAGAGCTTGAGCGTCGCCTGAATGGCGAACAGAACGACCTGTGCTTCAATCATTGGCGCTTCCCGATCCCGCAGCTATCGACCCGAGAACCTATTTCGGTTGCTCAAGCTCCATAACATGCACGCAGCATGCGGGTCTGGGTTCGTCTTGTCTCGGAACATTTCTGCACTTCTAGAGCAGGTCTAGATCGCTCGTTCTACGAATGAGAAGAGCTAGGGCGCTGCAGGACCTGGGCGCGCACCGCGCACCAGGCGGCCCGGACGGGCGCCACTGAAATTGCCGTCGCGATAGGTCACCTCACCGTTCACGATCGTGGCGCGGTAGCCTTCGGCTTTCTGTTCCAGCCGCCGGCCGCCGCCCGGCAGGCTGCGCACGGGGCGCGGCGCCGAGACCTTGAGGCGATCGAGATCGATGACGTTGAGATCGGCCTTGAACCCAGGCGCTAATCGGCCGCGATCTCCCAGGCCGACCGCGCGCGCCGGCACGTCGGTCAGCTGCCGGATCGCCCAAGGCAGAGGCCAGTGTTCGCCCTTGCGGTCGCGCGTCCAGTAGGTCAGCGCGTGCGTCGTGTAGCTCGCGTCGCAGATCAGCCCGTAATGCGCGCCGCCGTCGCCCAGCGCCATCACCGTATGCTCGTGGCGCAGCATGCTGGCCATGTTGGCGTCCGAGCCGTCCGTGTAGTTCGCACCGGGATGAAACAGGATGGTGCGACCATCGCCGCTCACCAGCAGATCGTAGGCAAGTTCGAGCGGCGTGATGCCGAGCCTGGCGGCGCGGGCATCGAGCCGCCGTTCGGCCGGTGGCGTGTAGTCGGGCGGATCGCCCAGTACGAACATGTTGGCGGCGCTGCGCATGAAGGCCAGCATCTGCGGGTTGCGGTAGGTCGGCTGCTCCGCGAGCAGCTTCGCCTTCATCGCCGGATCGCGCAGCCTGGCGAGCTTCGCGTCGAGCGGAAGGTCCTCGACCTCGCGATAGCTGGGGCAGGTCGAGAAGGGGTGGAACGAGAGCTCGAGCCCGTAGAGCACGGCCACGGGACGCGCTGCGACCTGACCGCGGATCGGCAGCCCGTCGCGATGGGCGCGCTCGATCTCCTTGAGCAGGGTCTGCCAGCGGCCAGGATAGAGCGATATGTCGAGCAGGGTGAAGGAGAGCGGCCGGCCGGACAGTTCGACGAGCCGTCGCAGCATGGCGAACTCGGTTGCACCCTCCGCCGTCGTGTCCGCGAAATCGTCGAGGAGCTGGATCACACCCTTGCCGACGCGCCGCATGCCTCGGGCGATCGCCGCCAGCTCTTCCTCGCCGGCGGTGATGGTCGGTGTCAGGGCGCCGTCGGGCGTGCGGTGAAACAGCGAGCGCGAGGTCGAAAAGCCCAGCGCACCCGCGTCGAGCCCTTCCTCGACCAGAGCCGCCATCTCGGCCATGTCCGACGCGTTGGCCGGCTCACGGTCGACGCCGCGCTTGCCCATCACGAAGACGCGCAGCGGCGCATGGGGCACCTGAGTGGCGAAGTCGATGTCGCAGTGGCGATTCGACAGCGCCTCGAGATAGTCGGGAAAACTCTGCCAGTTCCAGGGCACGCCCTCGCGCATTACCAGCTCGGGAATGTCCTCGACGCCTTCCATCACCTTCATCAGCGTGTCGCGATCCTGCGGGCGGCAGGGCGCGAAGCCGACGCCGCAATTGCCCATCAGCACCGTCGTCACGCCATGTCCCGACGAGGGCGAGAAGCGGTCGTCCCAGGTGACCTGGCCGTCATAGTGGGTGTGGATGTCTACGAAGCCCGGCGTCACCGCGAGACCCTTGGCGTCGATCTCCTGGCGGCCTGCGCGTTCGGCGCGGCCCACGGCGGCGATCCTGCCATCCTGAACGGCAACGTCGGCCTCGCGCGGCTCGGCTCCGGTGCCATCGATCACGGTGCCGTTGCGCACCACCAGATCGTATTGGGCTGCCATGGCGTCCTCCCGCGAGAGTTGCTCCGAGGTTTCGCTAGTTAGCTAGCACCCCGATCGGAGGAAGTGAAACGCCGACGCGAAAACGCCGGGACCTTGCGGCCCCGGCGTGGTGGCGGCGTTCGGGTGACCCGTTAGCGGATGATCGTGACCTTGAGCGCGGTCTGCACGCTGAAAACGGTCGTGATCGGCTCGCCCGGCTTGATCGTCTTGAGGGCGGCTTTGCCGGCCTCCGAGACGATCTGCGGCATCTGGATGACCTCGCCGCTGTCCGGCGAGGGCTTGTCGGGTTCGCCGCCCGAGGCGTTGATCAGGAAGACAGTATTGGTCGCGAGATCGACCTTGGTGCACATGCCGCTCATCGACCACAGGCGGATGCGCTCCTGGGCCCCCGGAATGCCCTCGATGCGGGCGCCCTGGGCCATCATCGCCTTGGCGCGTGCCGTCACGTCGGGCGTGGTCTTCGCGATCAGGAAGTCGACATAGTCGTACCACTGCACGTCGACGATCTGGCCGACCCGGAGGGCGGCGTAGTTGGTGACCAGGTCGGCGGCCTTCATCTTCACTCGCCCGAGATCTTCCCAGATGATGACGAGGCCGCGCGTCTTCGCATCGAGGCTGTGGATCGTGCCGCGCTTGAAGTTCTGGTAGGCTGACGCGATGTAAAGGTCTTGCTGCGCCATGGCGGAGAAAGGCAGGACGGCGGCCGTGAGCGCGGCGCCTCCGAGCAGCTTCAGTGTCGAACGACGATCTGCTTGCATAGGACTCTCCCCCTTCGCACAGGATGTTCGGCTCCGGTGCGCAGGCTCTGGTTAGCCTCCGAACAGACCTCCGGGTTATGCCGACGAAAGTTTTTCCCGGCAACTCCATTTGCCGCATTTCTGCGCCTCGCCGGGGCAGTGATATTGCGTCATTCATGAAACAAGATGGAGGCGACGCCGCTTGCCCGTCGAATTGTCAGATAAACGTGACTGGAACGTGGGAGAGGCAAGTGAGGTTATGGGAGTGGAAGGAACACCATTTGTCGCAATCGATTGCCCTGCTCTCCGTCGCGCACGCCTTGCCGCCGCACCGGCTCCTCCAGACCGAGGCGGAAGCGGCAGCGCGCGGAATTTTTGCCCATCGCTATGCCGCCTTCGAGAGGATGGCGCCGGTCTTCACGACGTCCGGCATCGAATCGCGCCACACGGTGAAGCCGCTCGACTGGTATCTCTCCTCCTTGGGCTGGCCCGAACGTAATGCCGCCTATCTCGAGGGCGCGCAGGAATTGTTCGTCGACGCCGCGACGCGTGCGCTCGCGGCGGCGGGTTGCACCGCGGCCGAGATCGACACGATCGTCACCATCTCCTCGACCGGCGTCGCGACGCCGAGCCTCGAGGCCCGCGTCGCCGGGCGCATGGGCTTTCGTGCCGACGTCGAACGCGTGCCGGTGTTCGGGCTGGGATGCGCCGGCGGTGTCTCGGGCCTGGCGCTTGCCGGCCGTCTGGCCGCGGCGCGGCCCGGCTCGACCGTGCTGCTGGTCGCCATCGAGATCTGTACCGCTGCCTTCCGCATGGATCAG
>JABMNB010000001.1 GCA_013205335.1 Rhodospirillales bacterium | reverse complement strand
GGGCTGGGCTGCTTCTGGGGTGCCGAGCGCGTGTTCTGGGAGGCCACGGGCGTCCACGCGACGGCCGTCGGCTACGCCGCGGGCCTGACGCCCCATCCCACCTACGAGGAGGTCTGCTCGGGCCATACCGGCCATAACGAGGTGGTGATGGTGTGGTTCGATCCGAAGAAGACCTCCTATGAGGCCCTGCTGAAAGTGTTCTGGGAAGGCCACGACCCGACCCAGGGCATGCGCCAGGGCAACGACGTCGGCTCGCAGTACCGCTCCGGCATCTACACCTTCTCCGAGGCGCAGAAGACTCAGGCCCTGACGTCGCGCGCTCTCTTCCAGAAGGAGCTTGCCCGGAAGGGCTATGGCGCGATCACGACCGAAATCATTGAGGCGCCGACGTTCTTCTACGCCGAGGACTACCACCAGCAGTATCTCGCCAAGAACCCCGGCGGCTATTGCGGCCTCGGCGGCACCGGCGTGAGCTGCCCGATCGGGCTCGGCGCGGCAACGGCGTAGGGGCCAGACTCGACGAGAACGCCTCACCGTTTCGCGGCGGTTCAGCCTTGCAGATGCCGTCCGAAGTGCGCGGCCAGCCGGTCCGCGGCGGCGGCCACCAGAGGGGGATCGTCGTAGAAATGGGTTTGCCCGCGCGAGGCGATCCACACGATTTCCTTGGGCGTTGCCAGGGCGTCGTGAAATTTCCGAGCCCATGCCGGCGACAGCGCGTTTTCCGAATGAACCATCAGGACCGGCACGTCGAGGTGTGCCGCCGCAGCCTGGACATCGAACGGCAGAAAGTGCTCGCGCGACATGACGGCAAAAGCGTTGGCATAGGCGGGGGTCGCCGCCCGGCGTGTGTAGTAGTCGACGGTATCCTCGGTCTGCATCGCCGCGTCGCCCTGCAACGAAGCGGCCGGAATGGTCTCGACTTCGCCGGTCGCCTCGAAGCGGCGGCGTGCGGCGATGCCCTGGTCGATCCGCGCGGCGAAGCTCGTGGCATCCCGTGCCTGCATGTCGGCGGGATCTCGGTAGTAGCCGGCGACCGCACCGTAGGCTTTGACGAGGGGATTGTCGGCTGCTGCCCAGGCGGCGTAGCCGGCACCCAGGCAGACGCCCGCCGCGCCGATACGTCGGCGGTCGATGTCGCGTCGTGCCGCGAGCCAATCCAGGCCGGCGCGGAGGTCGGCCACCTTGTGCCGCCAGTGTTCGTACTGGCGGGGCATGCCGCCGCTTTCGCCATAGTGGCGATGGTCGAGGGCGAGCGCGGCGAAGCCGCGAGCTGCCAATGCGGCGGCATAGACGCCGGTTACCTGCTCCTTGATGCTGGTCATCGGGCCGCCGACGATCAGTGCCGGGTGGGGCCCCGGCCCCTCCGGCAGATGCAGGTGGCCGACGACAGTCACGCCGTCCACCGGGAAGCGGACGATCTCGATCATGACGCCACGCCTTCCGCAGGCGTCCAGTCGCCGACCCAGTTTCCGTCGCGATAGATCTCGTGGCCGGCATGGGGTGTGAACTCGACCATGACGGTTGCGCGCGGCACGCCGAGCAATTCCACGCAGGCCTCGACGATGCCGTTTGCCAGGGTGAGGCGGTTCTCTGCCGGTCGACCCGGTCGATATTCCACCAGCACCATTGTGATCGACTCGATCCCCTGGGGGCCGAGGCGGAAGAGATTGTCGGGGCCCAGCTCGCAGAGACCGACATTGGGTCGCCAGAGCTGGGTCTGCATGACATCGGCGTAGAGGCGACAGAGCCGCTCCGCCAGTTCGCGCTTCACCGCCGCCGGGAAGTGGCCTGGCAGGTCGAGGTGCAGATACGGCATCAGGGGTCTCCGCTCAGCAGGTGGTCGAAGGTGATGGTGATGAAGAGACGCAGCGGCCTGTCGGTCTTCTCGGCCTTCATGCGCAGCAGAGCGCCTTCCCAGCCGTCGACGAGGTAGGCCGCCAGTGCTCCCGGTTCGAGGCCGGCGCGGAGGTCTCCGCGTGCCTGCGCCTCGACCAAAAGGTCGCGCAGCATCGTTTGCCATTCGGCGAACGCGGCTCGCAGTCGGCCACGCACCGTCTCGCTGTGGTCGGCGATCTCGGCACTGAGATTGCCCAACAGGCAGCCGCCGACATGGCCGCCTTCGCCCAGTGCCGTCGCATAGGTTTCCAGATAGGCGCGGAGCCGGCGCAACGGCGGCATCGACCGGTTTGCGACGAAGAGGGCTTGCCGACGTGCCGTGTTCCGTGCCGCCCAGCGGTCGACCACGGTGCAGGCAAACGCCTCTTTGCTGTCGAAGTAGTAGTAGAACGAACCCTTTGGCACTCCTGCGGCAGCGACGATGTCGGCTACGCCGGTGCTGTTGAATCCGGCCGCCAGAAGCCCCTCCAATCCGGCCTCGATGAGTCGTGAACGGGCATCCTGTTGTGGCATGCTCGAATAGTTGACCGGTCATCTACCAGAGTCAAACAAAACATCCACCACTGACGTACGTCAGCCGGCTACGCTGTCGGCGGGGTCGTGGCGTAGCCGAATTCGTTGTCGAGGGCGGCGATCTGGCGGCGGAAGTCGATGCGCATCCGCGTCTTGTCGCTCTCGTCCAGCCACGAGCCCTCGACTGAATTGAGGCTGAACAGGCGGGCCTTGTCGGGCCCCCAGCCGATCGTCTCGAACAGGGTCGTGAAGCCGTGGCCGAGATTGGTCCCGAACATCGCCGGATCGTCGGTGTTGATCGTGACGTTGAGGCCGGCCTCGACCATGCGGCGGATGCGCTGCGGCCGGTGCGGTCGATTATGCAGCAGGCTGGTCCAGGCGCAGGGCGTGAAGTAGAGCCCGTCCTTGCGTGCCTCGGCCATGACGAAGTCCGACGCCAGCATGTTGTAGCCGTGGTCGATGCGGTCGCAGCGCAGCACGTCGCGGCAGATCAGGTAGTTGGTCGGCGGCGCCTCGAGCGGCGTCAGATAGTCCTCGCAGCAATGGGCCGTGCAGCGCAGCCCGCCCTTGCGCGCCAGCGCATAGGCCTCGGCGAAGATGGCGGGAGGGCCGACGCTCTCGTTGCCGTCCAGCCCGATCCCGATCACCAGCTCGTGGCGATGCGCGAGTGCCGTCTCGACGATCTCGACGGCCTGGGCGGGCGAATTGATCGAGCGGTCGATGCAGCAGATCAGCCGGGCGGAGATGCCGAAGGACCGTCCCACCCGCTCGATCCCGTCGGCCATGCCGGCCACCATCGACGGATAGTCGATGCCGTTGGGATAGAAATAGTCGGGATTGAAGAAGAACTCGACGTGCCGCAGGTTGCCGTCGCGCGCAGCATCCTCGCAGTATTCGTAGACGGCCCGGCTGAAGTCCTCTTGCGTGCGCAGCACCGAGGCGGTGAGGCGCAGGATCTCGAGGAACCCGTCGAAGTTGGGCCATTGGTAGAGCTGCTCGGCCGGCCGCGGCAGCGGCAGGCCGTACTTCCTCGCGAGCTCGGCCACGGTCGTCGCGCGCAGGGTGCCGGCGAGATGGCAATGCAGCTCGGCCTTGGGAATGCGCCGCAGGTAATCGTCGGCAACGGCCTTCGCCATGGGGACGATCCTCACTTCTTCTCGATGTTGTAGAGCAGCATGACCGGGGACTTCAGCACGCCTTCGAGGTTGTTGCGCCAGGCCGACGGCGTCGTGAACTGCGCCAGCGGCAGATAGAGCACCTGCTCGTAGGCCCGGACCTGGATCTCGGTGGCGATCGTCTTGCGTGCGGCCTCGTCGGCTGCCTTGGCGAACTTCAGCCGCAGCTCCTCGATCTTCTCGTCCTTCGGCCAACCCCAGGCGGAGGCGGGCGGGCCGGAGGCGACGAGGAACGGGTTGCTGAGCGGATTGCCCTGGTCGGGCACGGAGTTCGTGGTGTGGGCGAGGTTCCAGCCACCCTTGTCGACCGGTCCGGTGTTGAGCCGGCGCGTGGCGAAGGTCTGGAAGTCCATCGACACCATGTCGACCTTGAAGCCGAGATCGACCAGGACCTGGCGCGTGACGTTGCCCAGCGCCGCGATGCCGGGCGCATTGGCGACGTGCAGCATCACCAGCGGCGTCGACAGATCGACGTTGGCCTCCTTCAGCATCGCCCTGGCCGCCGCCATGTCGCGGGACGGGATGCCGTCCTTGCTCTCGTAGGGCATGCCGCAGCCGAACATGGCGGCGCAGTCCGTGGCGAACTTCGGATCGCCCGCGACAACGCCGGCGTACATCGACCGGTCGACCGCGCGGGCGATGGCCTGGCGCACCTTGAGATTGTCGAACGGCGGCTGCATGTGGTTCATGCGCATGATCGCCTGGAAGCCGTATTTGCTGACGACCTCCGCCTTCGCCCCGGATTTCGCGTCGAACAGCGGCAACAGGTCGGCGGGCACCCTTTCGAGATAGTCGACCTCGCCGCGCACCAGCGCGCTCACCTGGGTCTGCGCATCGGGCATGCCCAGCATCTCGATCCTGTCCATCTTCGCGATCTTGGCGCCGGAGGCCCAGTTGGGCGGCTCGCTGCGCGGCCTGTAGTCGGCGAACTTGTCGAGGACGATCTTGACGCCGGGCTCATGCAGGTCGGCGCGGAACCTGTAGGGGCCGGAACCAACGATCTCTTTCACCTGCTGGCTGCCGGGCGTCTTCGCGATGCGCTCCGGCATCATGAACGGCACGGGCGCGCCGATCTTGGCCAGGCTGTCGAGCACCAGCCCGTAGGGCTCCTTCAGCACCAGCTTGATCGTATTGGCGTCGGCCGCTTCCAGCGAGGCGGTGAACTTCGCCAGCGTCTGGCCCATGCTGTCGCGCGAGCCCCAGCGCTGGATCGAGGCGACGCAGTCCGC
>JABMNB010000785.1 GCA_013205335.1 Rhodospirillales bacterium | reverse complement strand
TATAGTTGAGGCGCACGGTCTGCGCCTTGATGGTGGTGCCGCGCTCGCGCTCGATGTCCATCGAATCGAGCATCTGGTCGTGGAAATCACGCTCGCTCACCGCGCCGCACGCCATCATCAGCCGATCGGCCAGCGTGCTCTTGCCGTGGTCGATGTGGGCGATGATCGAGAAGTTACGGATCAACGACAGGTCGGTCATTTCAGCCTGAACCTAACTCAGCTTAAGCCCGTCAACCTGAGCGAAGCGAAGGATCTAGCGCTACGACCAGAGGTGTTCCTTGGTCTAGGCGCGAGGTCCTTCGCTGCGCTCAGGACGACGAGAATTCAACCACGCAGTACGGCACCCGTCGCCTTGGCGACGGCCGCGACGATCTTGTCGCACGCCGCCTCGATCTCCGCATCGGTCAAGGTGCGCTCGACCGGCTGAAGCGTGACGGCGATGGCCAGCGACTTCTTGCCCTCGGGCACGCCCTTGCCGGCATAGACGTCGAACACGCGGACGGCCGTGATCAGCGCCTTGTCGGCGTTGCGTGCGGCGCGCACCAACTTTTCCGCCTCGATGCCGCTCTCCACCACGAAGGCGAAGTCGCGTTCGAGCGGCTGGAAGGCCGACAGGGCAAGCTTCGGGCGGGCCTTGGTGGCCTTCGCCTTGGGCAATGGCGGCGCGTCGAGGAACACCTCGAAGGCGGCGACCGGCCCCTTGAGGTCGGCGGCCGCGACGATCTCCGGGTGCAACTCGCCGAAATAGGCCATCACGCGATCGCCCAGCTTGAGCACGCCCGAGCGGCCGGGGTGATACCAGTTGGGTGCGCCCGCCCCGGGACCGCCTTGGGCCGAGAGCGTGTCCGGCGCCCCGATGGCCGCCAGCACCGCCAGCGCGTCGGCCTTGGCGTCGAAGGCGTCGACGGTGCGTGCGGGCCCCGCCCAGTTGCGCGGCACCGCCATGTGATGGCGAATGCCGGCGGCGACGGTGCGCTGGCCCTGCGGGGTGGCGTCCTTGTATTGCGGGCCGACCTCGAACAGCGCCGGATCGGACAGGCCGCGCGCCTCGTTGCGCGACGCCGCGTCGATCAGGTTGGGCAGGATCGACGGCCGCATCGTGTCGAGCGTCGCGTCGATCGAATTGAGCAGGCGCACGTCGGCGCCGCCGCCGCCGAAACGCTCGGCCTTCCTGAAGGGCAGGAACGACCAGGTCACGGCCTCGTTCATGCCGCGCACGGCGAGCGCCCGGCGGGCCTGCGGCGTACGACGCTGCAGCGCGTCGCGCACCGGCCGCGAAACGGTCGACGCCGGCGGCAACGAGGTGGTCGGGATTCTGTCGAAGCCGAACACGCGCGTCACTTCCTCGACGAGGTCGGCCTCGCCCACGATGTCGGGGCGCCACGACGGTGCGGCCACGGTCCACGGACCGTCGCCGTCGACGCCGAAGCCCAGCTTGGCGAGGATCGACACCGTGTCGGCGCCGGCCACGTCGATGCCGGTCAGGGTCTTCACGCGATCGCTGCGAAGCCCGTAGCTGCGCTGCCACCGGGGCATCACGCCGCTCGACACCAGCTCGCTGCACTCGCCGCCGCACAGCTCGAGGATCAGTCGCGTCGCCACCTCGGCGCCCCACCAGCAGGATTCGGGATCGATGCCGCGCTCGTTGCGGTAGCGCGCGTCGGACAGGATGCCGAGCTTGCGGCCCGAGGCGGCGATGCCGATCGGCTGGAAATAGGCGGCCTCGAGGAACACCTCGGTGGTGTCGGCCTGAACGCCGGTCTCCTCGCCGCCCATGATGCCGCCGATGCCGTGCACGCCCTTCGAATCGGCGATCACCGAGACCGCGGGATCGAGCGTGTAGGTCTTGCCGTCGAGTGCCAGGATCTGCTCGCCGTCGCGGGCCTGGCGCATGACGAGGTCGCCGGAGAGCCCGGCCGCATCGAACACGTGCAGCGGCCGGTTGAGGTCGAAGGTCACCAGATTGGTGATGTCGACCAGGGTCGAGATCGGGCGCAGGCCGATCGCCTTCAGCCGGCGCTGCAGCCAGTCGGGTGAGGGGCCGTTCTTCACGCCGCGAAAATGACGGCCGACCACGAGAGGGCAGGGGCTGTCGGGTGCGGGCACATAGTCGTGCGTCCACTTGATCGGGCTGGCGTAGCTGCCGGCGATCTTGTCGGACTTTACCGCCTTCAGCGTGCCGAGGCCGGCCGCCGCGAGGTCGCGGGCGATGCCGTGCACGCCCAGGCAATCGCCGCGATTGGGCGTCACCTTGATCTCGATCACCGCATCGCCGAGGCCGAGCGCCTCGGCGGCGGACTGGCCGGTCACGGTCTCGGCCGGCAGGTCGATGATGCCGCTATGGTCGTCGCCGAGCTGCAGCTCGCGCGAGGAGCAGAGCATGCCGTTGCTCTCCTCGCCGCGGATCTTGCTGGTCTTCAGGGTGATGCCGGTGCCGGGGATGTAGCTGCCGGTCGGCGCGAAGATGCCCTTCATGCCGGTGCGGGCGTTGGGCGCACCGCACACGACCTGGACGACCGAGCCGCTGCCGGTGTCGACCTTGCAGACGCGCAGCCGGTCGGCGTTGGGATGCTGCACTGCCTCGACGACGTAGCCCACGACGAAGCCCTTCAGGGACTCGGCCGGATCGGTCAGGCTCTCGACCTCGAGGCCGAGCATGGTGAGCGTGTCGCGCACCTGAAGGAGCGTTGCCTCGGTTTCGAGATGCTCCTTGAGCCAGGACAGGGTGAATTTCATCGTCCGAGCCCTCCGGTGAGCGAGGGACTTTCCAGGGCCGAGAAGCCGTAGTGGCGCAGCCAGCGCAGGTCGGCGTCGAAGAACGCCCGCAGGTCGGGAATGCCGTACTTCAGCATGGCGATGCGATCGATGCCCATGCCGAAGGCGAAGCCCTGGTAGACGGCGGGGTCGAGACCGCAATTGGCGATCACGTTGGGATGCACCATGCCGGAGCCCAGGATTTCCAGCCACGAATCGCCGGCGCCGATCCTGAGCTCGCCGTCCTTCCACGAGCAGCCGATGTCGACCTCGGCCGACGGCTCGGTGAAGGGGAAGTAGGAGGGGCGGAAGCGCAGCGGCAGGTCGTCGACCTCGAAGAAGGCGCGGCAGAAATCGACGAGGCAGCCCTTGAGGTGGCCCATGTGCGTCGTGCGGTCGATCACCAGGCCTTCGACCTGGTGGAACATCGGCGTGTGGGTGGCGTCGCTGTCGATGCGGAAGGTGCGGCCGGGCACGATGATGCGCAGCGAGCCGCCGTCGGCCAGGCGCTTCTGCACGTCCTTGCTCAGCATGGTGCGCGCCTGCACCGGCGAGGTGTGGGTGCGCAGCACAATCGGCGTGCCGTCGGCGCGCGGCGGCAGATAGAACGTGTCCTGCATCTGCCGCGCCGGATGGTCGGGCGGGATGTTGAGGGCGGTGAAGTTGTGCCAGTCGTCCTCGATGTCCGGACCGTCGGCCCAGGTGAAGCCCATCTCGCCGAAGATCGCCCCGACCTCGTCCATCACCTGGCCGATCGGGTGCAGCGTGCCCTGTCCCTCGGGTCGCGCCGGCAGGGTGACGTCGATCTTCTCCGCCACCAGCCTGGCTTCGAGGGCCGAGGCGCTGAGCGCGGCCTTGCGCGCGTCGAGCGCCTGCTCGACCTCGCCCTTGAGCTGGTTCACGCGTGCGCCGAATTCCTTGCGCTGCTCGGGTGCGAGTCCGCCCAGCGTCTTCATCAGGCCGGTGACGCTGCCCTTCTTTCCGAGCGCCGCCACGCGGGCGGTTTCCAGTGCGCCGAGATCGGCGGCGGCCTGCACGGCGTCGAGCGCCTCGCTGCGAATCGTCGAAAGATCGTCCATCGTTCCCACTTTCGAAACCGAACACGAAAAAAGGGAGCCTGTGGTCCAGGCTCCCTCTTTGCGATGTCTGCCAGCCGCGCGTGACGCGCAGAAGACGTTACTTGAGGGCGGGCCCCTACTTCAGAGCCGATTGTGCCTGCTCGACCAGAGCCTTGAACGCCGCGGGCTCCCGCGTCGCGAGATCGGCCATGACCTTGCGGTCCATCTCGATCCCGGCCTTCAGGATGCCGTTCATGAACTGGGAATAGGTCATGCCATGCTCGCGGGTCGCAGCGTTGATACGCTGGATCCACAGGCCACGGAACGCGCGCTTCTTGTTGCGGCGGTCGCGGTAGGCATATTGCAGGCCCTTCTCGACCTTCTCGATGGCGACGCGGAACGCCGCATTCGAGCGACCGCGATAGCCCTTGGCGAGCTTGAGGACCTTCTTGTGACGAGCGTGTGCAGCCACGCCCCGCTTTACGCGTGCCATGGTCTACTACCTCTCGTACGGGAAGAAGTTGCGCTTCAGGATGCGGGTATCGGGATCGGACACGATTGCCATGCCGGTCGCCTGGCGGAGGAAGCGGTTACCGCGCTTGCTCATGCCGTGGCGCTTGCCCACGACCCCATGCTTTGCTTTGCCGGAGGCCGTGAAGCGAAAACGCTTCTTGGCCGAGCTTTTGGTCTTCATCTTGGGCATTTTTGTTCCTTATCAAAGGGTTAGCGCTTGCGCGCCGGTCCCGACCCCCTGTGTAAACAGACGGCCGGAAAGTCCTTACGAAGCAGCCGAGGCAATGCCCTTATTGGCCAAGCCACTCGAAGGAACGCGGCTTATACAGAGGCGGCCCAATACGTGCAAGCGCACCGGGAGCGGGCCAAACGGCCTTTTGATGGGGATTTTCGCATGAAACTGGCAGGCAAGGTGGCTTTGGTGACGGGCGCCCAGCAGGGCATCGGGGCGGCGATCGCCAGGGCGCTGGCTGGCGAGGGCGCCAACGTGGCGGTGAGCTGGCTCGACGACCGGCCGGGCGCCGAGGCGGTGGCGCGGGACATCGCCCGGACCGGCCGCCAGGCGTACCTGTTGAAGGCCGACGTCTCCAAGGTCGCGGAGATCGAGGCGATGGTCGCCGAGACGGTGAAGGTGCTGGGGCCGCCCGACATCCTGGTGAACAATGCCGGGGTCTATCCGCGCGTGCCGTTGCTCGAGATGCAGGAGAGCGACTGGGACTATCTCATGGACATCAACCTGAAGGCCGGGTGCTTCGCCGCCATCGCCGTCGCCAAGGCCCTGATCGCCGCCGGACGGAAGGGCGGCTCGATCATCAATCTCTCCTCGCAGGCGGTGCGCGGCGCCGTGCGGGGGGTCCACTACAGCACGAGCAAGGGCGGCGTGGTCTCGATGACGCGGGCGATGGCCCTCGAACTCGCGCCGCACGGAATCCGCGTCAACGCCATCGCGCCGGGCACCACGGACACCGCCCAGCCGCGCTATGGCAACACCGACGCCGAACTCGTCGAAATGGCGCGCGCCAACATCCCGCTGGGCGGCAAGCTGCTGTCTGCCGAGCAGATCGCGCGCACGGCCGTCTTTCTGGCCTCCGATGATTCTGACGCCACGACCGGCCAGGTGCTGCACGTCAACGGCGGCTCCTACATGCCGTAGGAGCTCGCACCTCGCGGGAAGGCAAAGGTCCGCATGCGACCGCCCTGCCTTCAGCAAGGCGCCTGCCGCTTCCCTTTCTCGATGAAGGCCGCGAAGCAGGCGCCGAACTTGCGCGAGAAGGTGGAATCGGCGG
Source organism: Rhodospirillales bacterium (assembly GCA_013205335.1). Taxonomy (GTDB): domain Bacteria; phylum Pseudomonadota; class Alphaproteobacteria; order Reyranellales; family Reyranellaceae; genus Reyranella. The sequence goes on along the minus strand of JABMNB010000785.1, from coordinate 9,917 downwards.
CGCCATGGCCCTTGAAACCCTCGGGTGCGTCGATGATCTCGGCATCGACGCCGTTCCTGGCGAGGATCGACCGCGCGTCGTCCATGCGGCCCCCGACGTCGTAGGCATCGTCCGCGAAGTTCACCACGATGAGACGCGGCCCGCGCTTGATGCCTTCGAGCAGGCGCTGCCACTCGGAGCGAGCGCGCGTCTGGTCGCGCATCTTCTCGACCGTTCCGTGATGGGCTGCCGCGATCGAGATCACGCCGTCGGCCGCGGCACCGCGCTGCAGCGCCGCCAGCGACACCCAGGCGCCCGCCGACTGGCCGGCGAGAATGACGCGCCGATAACCCATCGCCTTGGCCCTGGCGACGGCGTCGGCCAGCGCGGTGGCGTCGCTCGCCCAGTCGGCAATCCACTCGCGATCGAAGCGATAGAGATCGTATCCCAGATGCGTGAAATGGCCGACCCAGGATTGCGGCGGGCTCTCGGTCGAATTCCGGCCGGCCATGTAGCCGTGACTCCAGACGAGCAGTCCGGAGGCGAGCTGGGGCCCGCGCATCGACCAGTAAGGTTGCGGCCGCAGACGTCCGATATCGACCGCGCCCACGGCGCGGGCCGGTACGAGTTCGCGCCAGTCGTGTCCGGTGACCGTGTAGTTGTTGACGATGTGGAGCTTGCAGTCCTGCTTGGTGCGCTCCAGGCAGCGCTTCAGGGCGGAGGCTATCGCAGGCCCGGGGTCGGGCCCGCTGACGCCGGCCCACCAGCTCGCCCTCCCGTCGGGCGACACCACGAAGGCGCGGTGCGGCCCGAAATTCTGGAAGTCGGAGAGCAGGCGGGCGGCGTCGCTGTTAGACGCCTGCCCAGGAGCCTGGGGGCCCGCCTGGGGCGCCGTCTGGGGCGTCGTCTGCGCGGTGGCGGCAGCGGCGGCTCCGCAGAGCGCCGCAACGATAAGGGTGCAGATGCGTTGTCTCACGGCTGAAATCTAGCATTCGCCGCCCTGAACTCCCCCCAGGAATCCCGGTCCGATGAAAATTGTATCGTTCGTTCTTCTGGCGCTTGTGGCCGCGACCCCGGTGCAGGCCCAGCTCTCGGCGCCTCCCGTCTCCGCCCTTCGATCGGATCGGCCGCCGGCACCGCCGGCGAACGCGCAGGCCGCCGCGACGCCGCTGATCGGACTCTCCAGCTCGGGGAAGGTGCGTGAAAATCCGGCCGTGCAGTACCTGCTGATGAAAACCGTGGTCGCGCAGTCGATCGGTGTGTGGAAGACGCGGGCGCTGCCGATCGAGGCCGGGGGCTACAACCTTCTGAAATACTGCTGGACGCCGGCCAACGTGCTGGGCGAATGGGGCGAAAGCTCGGGCCTCCCCGGCGAGATGATCGTGCGGGCGCTCGAAACCATGTCGTGGAGTCGCGATCTGGCGCGGACAGGCTATCCGGAAGGGCCGGTTGCCGAGGCCATCGGCGGCTACGAGGCGGCGCTGATCGCCGGAAACTTCGCAAGCGCCACACATGTGCGCGCACTCGATGCGCTGCGCGCCGAACTCGAGAGCCTGCAGATGCGCATGCCGGGAACGTCGGAGATCGTGGCCCGCCAGCGCTGCCACCAGCAGCCCGAGTCGTTCGGCTTGAACGTGGCGACGTCACCGGACGGAGGTCACGCCCGTTTCATCCCCTACGTGTTGCACCAGTTCTGCCTGGCGCAGCAGATCGACCCCGCGGACGCGGTGCGATGCGACTACTGGAAGTCGGCGAAAGGCGAAGGGCCGATGTCGTTCGCCGGCGAGACCGTCTACATCGTGAGCTGGCCGGACAATGGCGTGACAACCGGGCGCTTCAACCCCGACCCGGAGCGCGCCACCGGCATGGTCACGCTGCAGCAGCGGCCCCCGAAGAAGTAGGGGCCGCCTGTTCGTCCTAATCGATCGGCGTCACTTGGGCGCCAGGACCATGATCATCTGCCGGCCTTCCATGCGCGGCATCGACTCGATCTTGGTGTGCTCGTCCATCTCGCCGCGCACGCGGTTCAGCACCTGCATGCCGAGATCGGCGTGGACCATCTCGCGGCCGCGGAAACGCAGGGTGACCTTCACCTTGTCGCCTTCCTCGATGAACCGCTTCATGGCGCGCATCTTCACTTCGTAGTCATGGTCGTCGATGTTCGGGCGCATCTTGATCTCTTTGACCTCGATGACCTTCTGGTGCTTGCGCGCCTCGTGGGCCTTCTTCTGGGCCTCGTACTTGTACTTGCCGTAGTCGGAAATCTTGGCGACCGGCGGTACGGCGTTGGGCGAAATCTCGATCAGATCGAGGCTGGCCTCTTCGGCCATCTCGATGGCTTCGCGCGTGCTGACCACGCCGACCATCTCGCCGTTCTCGTCGATGAGACGGACTTGCGCGGCTCGGATTTCGGCATTGACGCGCGGACCCTCGCGGGTGGGCGCAGTCTGTTGTGCGGGTCGTGCTATGGCTCACTTCTCCTGTGCTGAAGCCCCGGCTTCGGGGCGGGTCTGGAGACCGGGCCGCCCTAGAAGGGCGGCCGGGCCTCGGTTGAAAGTGTAGTGACGGCGGCCCCGAGTTCAAGGACCTCCTGCTTCTCCGAGCCCAGCCGGCGGATGGCCACCGTGCGGGCTTCCATGTCGCGCCGGCCGACCGCGAGGATCAGCGGCACATGGGCCAGCGAATGCTCGCGGACCTTGTAGTTGATCTTCTCGTTGCGCAGGTCGGTGTCGACCCGCATGCCGGCGGCCCGCAGCGCGGCCGCGACCTCCTCGGCATAGCCGTCGGCGTCATTCACGATCGTGACCACCACCGCTTGTGTCGGCGCCAGCCAGAGCGGGAAGCGCCCGGCATAGTTCTCGATCAGGATGCCGATGATGCGCTCGAAGCTGCCAAAGATGGCACGGTGCAGCATGACGGGCCGCTTGCGCGATCCGTCCTCGGCCACGTAGTGCGCGTCCAGCCGCTCGGGCAGCACGAAATCGACCTGCAACGTGCCGCACTGCCAGTCTCGGCCGATCGCATCGCGCAACACGAATTCCAGCTTGGGGCCGTAGAAGGCGCCTTCGCCGGGATTGTGGATGAGGTCGAGCCCGGCGGCCTTGGACGCCGCCTTGAGGGCTCCCTCGGCCTGGTCCCACACCGCGTCCGAGCCGGCGCGCACCGGCGGACGGTCCGAGAACTTCACGAAATAGTCCGGGAAGCCCAGATCCTTGTAGATCGAGCCCAGCAGTTCGCAGAAGCGGATCGTCTCGCTCTCGATCTGCTCCTCGCTGCAGAAGATATGGGCATCGTCCTGCGTGAAGTTGCGCACGCGCATGATGCCGTGCAGCGCGCCCGACGGTTCGAAGCGGTGGCACGAGCCGAACTCGGCCATGCGCAGCGGCAGCTCACGATAGCTGCGAAGGCCCTGATTGAAGATCTGCACGTGGCAGGGGCAGTTCATCGGCTTCAACGCGAAGATGCGCTTGTCGTCGTCGGCGAGGAATTCGCGCAGGCCTTCCTCGTTCTCGCTGAGATACATGTTCTCGCGGAACTTCTCCCAGTGGCCCGACGCCTCCCACAGCTTGCGATCGACGAGCTGCGGCGTCTTCACTTCCTGATAGCCGCCGGCGTCGAGCTTGCGGCGGATGTAACTCTCCAGCGTGCGCCAGAACGTCCAGCCCTTGGGGTGCCAGAACACCATGCCCGCGGCTTCTTCCTGCTGATGGAAGAGGTCCATCTCGCGGCCGAGACGGCGATGGTCGCGCTTCTCGGCCTCCTCGATACGGTGCAGGTAGGCCTTCAGGTCCTTGTCCGAGAAGAAGATCGTGCCGTAGACGCGCTGCAGCTGGGCGTTGTTCCTGTCGCCGCGCCAGTAGGCGCCCGAGACCTTCGTGAGCTTGAACGCCTTGCCGAGCTTGCCCGTCGAGGGCAGGTGCGGGCCCAGGCACATGTCGAGCCAGTCGCCCTGCTTGTAGACGGAGATGACCTCGTCCTTGGGCAGTTCGTCGGCCCACTCGGCCTTGAACTTCTCGCCATGCTGGACGAAGTAGTCCTTGATCTGCGTGCGGTCCCACACCGACCGCTCGATCGGCAGGTCGCGGTCGACGATCTCGGCCATGCGCTGCTCGATTTTGGCGAAGTCCTCGGGCGAGAAGGGCTGTTCGCGGACGAAGTCGTAATAGAAGCCGTCCTCCGTCGAGGGGCCGAACGTGATCTGCGTTCCCGGGTAGATCTCCTGCACCGCCTGCGCCAGCACGTGCGCGGCGTCGTGGCGCAGCAGCTCGAGCGCGTCAGGGTCGCGCGACGTCACGATGCCGATCCTGGCGTCATGGTCGACGACATGGGCGAGGTCGACCATCTTGCCGTCGACGCGCAATGCGAGGGCAGCCTTGGCGAGGCCGGGACCGATCGAGGCGGCGATCTCCGCGCCGTTCACCGGTCTGTCGAAAGAGCGGACGGAACCGTCCGGCAAGGAAATATTGATCATTGTGTTCACCAGCTAACGAAATTCCGAACGCAGCTCATCTGCCGACGCACGATCGGCAGCAGCAGGCCGGGAAGCCGCACGAGTGCGCGCGCCCGGCCGATTCAAGTTCGGGCGGTGGTGATAACGGCAGGAGCGGTGAAAAACCGACGTTCCATGTGCCCGGAGATAGTTGCCGGACCCCGGCGAGTCAAGGTCAGCGGGCTGCCAGACGGTGATAGAGGGCCAGAAGCTGCTGGTTGGACTGCGCCAGGCTGTAGTTGCTGCGCACGTGCTCCTGGGCGGTTCGCGCCAGTTCCGCCCGTCGCTCGATCGAAAGCGACAAGGCGGCCTGCAAGGCGTCGGCCAGCGCCGCCGGATCGCCGGCCGGGGCCAGCCAACCCGTCACGCCCCCGGGCCGGATCGTCTCGGCGGCACCGCCGCCATCCTCGGCGACGACGGGGCGGCCCATCGCCTGGGCCTCGACCAGGGCGCGGCTGAAGCCCTGCCGCGCGCCACCGGTCGACACCACGACGTCAGCCAGCATGTAGGCAGCCGGCATGTCGTCGACATAGGGACCGATCTGGACGCGACCGTTGAGCTGCGCGGTCTCGATCGTGCGTTCGAGCTCCTTCTCGAACGGTGTCGGCGCGCCCGTCGAGCCCAGCAACAGGCAGAACACGTCGTCCCGCCCCAGTCGCCTGATCGCCTCGACCAGGATCTTCTGTCCATTGTCCTCGCCGAAGCGACCGGGACAGAGAACGAGATGGCTGCCGTCGGGCACGCGCAGTTCGCCCGCCAGACGGATCAGGCGGTCGGCGCGCACGATCGCCGGATCGAAACGATCGAAGTTGATGCCGGGCGTGATCGTTTCCAGCCGGTCCTGCAGCGCCGGAAATCGCTCCAGCGCATCGCGCGCGACATGTTGCGAGACGGCGATCACCGCATCGGCGCGCGCCTGACGCCGCTCGACGAAACGTCCCAGGAGATCGGAGGCGAGGAACGGCCGGTGCAGGGTCGCGATCCACTTGACGCCGAGCCGACGCGCGAGCGCGCGCGCGACCCAACCCGTCGCGGGTGAGCGCGCCTGGATGACGTCGACCTTCGCATCGCGCAGGCTTGAGGCCAGCTTGCGAGGCAACGTCAGCCGTCCCCACATCGCGTGAGGCCGGAGGGGAATTTCGATATGGCTGGCGCGCAGTCTCAGCAGGCCGGGGACCATGCTGCCGGTGGGTGACGCCACGATCGCCGAGCCGCCCGCTGCGATGACGGCTTGTGCGGCCTCGAGCGTGGCGCGTGCCACGCCGCCACCGGCCAGGGTCGGAACGATCTGAAGCAGGGTGGGCGCGGACACGGGCGTTGCTTTTGGCTACACGATTGACGGGAGGCAGCAGGTAACACGGGAGGAGCAACGTGGGTAGGGTCGAGCGTCTGCAGCGCGGCGATGGCAATACCATCGCCTATGTAAAGAAGGAGGGGCTTGCGCCGACCGTCGTCTTTCTCGGTGGTTTTCGCTCCGACATGACAGGCACCAAGGCGGTGGCGCTCGAAGCCTGGGCCGAAAACACCGGCCGCGCTTTCCTGCGTTTCGACTATCTCGGGCACGGCCAATCGTCGGGCCGCTTCGAGGACGGCACGATCGGTCGCTGGCTCGACGATTCGCTGGCCGCCATCGACCAGCTGACGACGGGCAAGCTGGTGCTGGTGGGATCCAGCATGGGCGGCTGGCTGTCGCTGCTGGCGGCGCGCGCGCGACCCGGGCGGCTGGCCGGCCTCGTGCTGATCGCGGCCGCGCCCGACTTCACCGAGCGCATGCTGCTGAAGGGCCTGTCGCCCGAGGATCGTGCGGCGCTGGAGCGCAACGGCCGGCTCGAACGTCCGTCGCAATATTCGCCCGAGCCGTCGGTCTTCACCTGGAAGCTGATCGAGGAAGGCCGCAACCACCTTCTGCTCGACACGCCGCTCGTGCTGCCGTGTCCGGTGCGGCTGCTGCACGGTCAGAGCGATCCCGACGTGCCGTGGGACTATTCGCTGCAGATCGCGAGGCATCTCGAGGCACCCGAGGTCATCACCACCTTCATCAAGGGCGGCGACCATCGTCTCAGCACGCCCTCCGACATCGCCCGCCTGATCGCGACGGTCGAGGAACTGGTGGGGTAAGGCAGGATGGCATCACGAAAGATTCCGTCGTCCTCGTCTTAGGAATTTCCGTTAGGTTTTGAGTGCTTCGCAAGAAGCGCGCGGGCCCAGACGGCCATCCGGGCCCGCGCGGCCGGTCGTCGGATCGACGTCGTCTGATCCCTTTTGGGGATGAGCTCAGCAAGATCGCGGCCGGCCTCTTCAATCCGATCCGGATGGTTGCCCGAACTCCAGGTTCGAAGACGAGGCAGGATGGACGAAGATGAACGATGTTAGCATGGTCGTAGCCGGGATCGACATCGGCAAGGCGCGGCTGGACGTGGCGCTGCACGGCGCGACGGCCCGCCTGGCGTTCGACAACAGTACAGCCGGCCATCGCCGGCTGATCCAGTGGCTCCGCGCGGCGCAGGTCGTGCGGGTTGGCCTGGAATCCACCGGTTCGTACTCGCAGGAGGTGACTGGCGCGCTCCGCGCGGCCGGCTTCGAGGTGGCGGTGCTGCAGCCTCTGCAGGTCCGTGCGTTCGCACAGTACCGCTTGCAGCGGGCCAAGAGCGACCCGCTGGATGCGGCGCTGATCGCCGCCTGCACGGCGTTGCTCGACAAGGTGCACGAGGCGCCCGATGCACGGCTGGCTCCCCTTGCCGAGCATCTGCGGCTGATCGAGCAGCTGGAGGAGGATGTGGTGCGAGCCAAGACGCGCCTGGAGGGCGCGCACCTGCCCCACGTGCGTCGCTTCTTGCGCCGGGAGGTCGAGCGGCTGGAGCGTCGCGAGGCGGCGGAGCGGGTCCTGTTGATGAAGAGCATTGCTGGCGAGCCCGATCTGCTGGCCCGCCTGCAGTTGATCCAGAGCGTCGACGGGGTCGGCGAGCGCACCGCGCTCAGCCTGCTTCTGCTGTTGCCGGAACTCGGCTCCCTCGAGCGCGAGCCGATCGTGTCCCTGGCAGGGCTGGCTCCCTTCGTGCGCACATCGGGCAAATGGAGAGGCCACAGCCGCATCGGCGGCGGCCGCGATCGGGTACGCCGCGCGCTCTATGCCGCCAGCCTCGCCGCCGCCTTCCGCTGGAATCCGGCCATCAAGGAGCTGTACCAACGCCTGAAGGCGGCCGGCAAACCACACCGAAAGATCATGGTTGCCTGTGCGCGCAAGATGCTCATCCAGGTCAACGCCGTCGTCGCTCGTGGCACTCCCTGGATCTCCACGCGCAGCGCCGCCGCATGACAGTTCATTCTTAATGGTTGCTGAGCAGAGCGAAGGACCTGACGGAACGACCAGCGGACTCCCTGGCGGGCGTGAGGTCCTTCGCGGCGCTCAGGACGACATGATTTTCCTAAGCCACCACGTCCAGTTCGCACCACACTGGGACGTGGTCCGACGGTTCGGCCCTGCCGCGTTCGGCCTTGTCGATGCCCACCGCGGTGAGGCGGTCGGCAGCCTGCGGCGAGAGCAGCAGGTGGTCGATGCGCAGGCCGTTTCCCTTGGGCCAGGCGCCGGCCTGGTAGTCCCAGAACGTGTACTGCTCGCCGTCGGGATGGAACGCCCGCACCGCGTCGGTCAGGCCGAGGTTGAGCAGCGTGCGGAACGCCGCCCGCGACTCGGGCTGGCAGAGCGCGTCGCCGGCGAAGGCCTTGGGGTCGTAGACGTCTATCTCGGTCGGGCAGACATTGTAGTCGCCGCACAGCACGAACATTTCCTCGCGCGCCAGCAGCTCGCGCGCGTGGGCCAGCAGCCGCTCCATCCAGGCGAGCTTGTAGGCGAACTTCTCGGTCGCGACCGGATTGCCGTTGGGCAGGTAGAGACCGCCGACCGTCAGCGGCCCGCGCGGCGTATGGACCCGGCCCTCGACATAGCGCGCCGGCTCGTCCTCGGTGGCACCGGGCAGGGCGCGCGCCGTCACTTCGAACGCATGATGGGAGAGGAAGGCGACGCCGTTGAAGCCCTTCTGGCCGACGATCGCCGCCTTGTAGCCCGCGGCCTCGACCTCGAGCGTGGGGAACTGCGGCTCCTGCGCCTTGATCTCCTGCAGCACGACGATGTCGGGCCTGGCTTCCTGCAGCCACGACACGAGATTGCCGGTGCGCTTGCGGACGGAGTTTACGTTCCAAGTCGCGATTTTCATGAGTTCAGGCTGCCTCCGTTGCCGTCCTCATAGCACGACTTATTCTTGAGGCTCGATCTTCGCCTCCAGCACGACTTGTCGCCATTTCTCGCTGTCGGCGCGCACGTAGGCCGCGAAGTCGGCGGGGGTATTGGCGGTGAAGGTCTCCAGACCCTGATCGAGCAGTTTGGCCTGCGCCGCGGCAATGACCGCCTGCACCGCGCTGTTGAGGCGCTCGACGATCGGGGCCGGTGTCTGGGCCGGGCCGAACAGGCCGACCCAGCCGCCGGCATCCATGCCGCGTAGCTCGGGCAGGCCTGATTCGGCCAAGGTCGGCATGTCGGGCAGGGTGGGCGAGCGCTTGAGGGTCGAGACGGCGATGCCCTTCGCCTGTCCCGCCTTGATGCGGGCCAGCGCGCCGGGGGCGCCGTCGAACAGGAACTGGATGCGGCCGGCGGCGAGGTCGAGCTGCGCCGGGCCGCTGCCGCGATAGGGGACATGCACCATGTCGAGGCCGAGGCGCAGCCGCAGCATCTCCATGATCAGGTGGTTGAGGTTGCCCTGGCCGAACGAGCCGTAGCTCGTCTTGCCGGGATTGGCCTTCACGTAGGCCACGAACTCGGCGGTGGTGCTGACGGGCACGTCGGACGCGGCCAGCAGGACGAGGGCGCCGCGCGCGATGCCGGCGATCGGCGTGAAGTCGCGCTCGACGACATAGGGCACGTTCTTCGTCACCCACGGACCGCTGGCGATCGGCGAATTCGAGGTGAGGAGCAGCGTGTAGCCGTTGGGCGTGGCGCGGGCGACGCTCGCACTGCCCATGATGCCCGAGGCGCCGGCCCTGTTGTCGATGATGAAGCGCTGCCCGATCTCGGTCGACAGCGGTTCGAGCAGGAGGCGGCCGCTGATGTCGGCGGCGTTGCCGGGGGGAATAGGGCACCACGAGGGTGACCGGCCGGGCCGGCCAGACTTCCTGCGCCGTCGCGGGGACGGCGAATAGGCTCGCAGCCGAGAAGGTGAAGGTCCGTCGTCCGATGTTCATTGAAGCTCCCTGTCGGCGGGGACGCTACCAGCCGGACCGACAGGGAAGAAGAACGCGCAGCCGCAACACGGACGGGATCCACGTCTTAAATCCGGCGACTTCACACCAAAGACCTCACCCTGCGGCGCTCCTCAGGATGACGTGGCGCGGGTGAACCAGCGGAAGGCCTTTAGCGGGCCGCTCATGGCTTCCCCGGAACCGGGCAGAGCTAGCT
>JABMNB010000784.1 GCA_013205335.1 Rhodospirillales bacterium | reverse complement strand
CTTTTGTGCCTCGACAGCCCGTGCGCCCGAAAAGAGGTCCTTCGACTGCGCCGCCCGATGGGCGGCTTCGCTCAGGACGACGGGAAGTTGCTACTTCCGCATCGCCTGGCTTTCGTCCGGCGTGAGCGGGCGTTCGCGGAAGGCGAGGATCCGGCCGCGGATCGTGCCGAAGCCGGTCTGCGCTTCCAGCTTGGCGGGATAGCGCATCTGGCTCTGGTCCATGCGCGCCAGCCACACGCGCATCGGCCGTTCGCGCTCGGTCTCGGCCTCCTTGGGCGCGCCGTCGAATTCGCCGGCCACGCGCCGGGTGAAGATCTCGCACACCAGCACGTCGCCTTGCGCGCCCGGGATGCCCGCCTTCGCGGCGGACTCGGTGCCGACCTTCTTGATGATGATGTCGATGAGACGCTTGCCGTCGTTGCTCTGCACCGTGCGATCGCAAGCGGCATCGCCCGCCATGCCGACGCTGAGCGCTGCCGAGAGCGGGTCGAGCGAGCCACGCCGCTGTTCCTCGGAGATGGCGTTCTGTGGTGATGGCTTGTAGGCCGGGGTGTGCGTCTCCTGCAGCGTGTTTCCGCCATATTGCGCCACCCAGGTGCGCGGCTTGTCGCCGACGACGATGGACAACGAGCCGGCGGACGGACTCATGCCCTGCGCCGAGAAGCCGCCCCAGGCGCGATTGCGACCGTCATAATGCATGGTGACCGCACGCAGGACGCCTTCCTTGAAGGTCCGGCTTTCGATGTCGTAGTTGGGGCCGTTGAACTTGGCGGTGAGGTCGATGCGGAAGCCGGACAGGCCTGCGAAAGTGATCTCGTAGGCGATGTCGACCTGTCGCGCGCTTTGGGCCGACGCCACCGCGGGAGCGGCCATGCTGAAGGCAAGCGCTGCCAAGGCCCTACGAAATCTCATGAGATTCCCTTTCCAAGAGGGGCTTACTTCGACCTGCCTGACACGATAGAAGGCCGACGCTCCCTTCGCCACCCAACATGGTGGCCCAATAAGGCATTTTTCGTTCATGTCGCCGACCGGCACTGACGGCATCCCCACCGTGGACGGCCCTCGCACCTGGGGCGTCATCAGGATTCTCGGTCGCCATTTGTGGCCGAAGAATGAAACGGCGCTCCGCGTGCGGGTCGTGATCGCCATGGTGCTGCTGGTGGTGGCCAAAGTCACCAATGTGTATGTCCCGATCCTCTACAAGGACGCCGTGGATGCCCTGGGAGCGCCTGCCGCCCAGGCGGTCGCGGTGCCGATCGCCCTGATCGTCGCCTATGGCGCCGCCCGCGTGCTGGCGCAGGCCTTCGGCGAACTCCGCGATGCCATTTTCGCCCCGGTGTCGCAGCGGGCGATCCGCAACCTGGCGCTCGAGGTGTTCGGTCATCTCCATGCACTGTCACTGCGATTCCATCTGGAACGGCAGACCGGCGGATTGAGCCGCGTCATCGAGCGCGGCACCCAGGGCATGGACTTCCTGATCAGGTTCACGACGTTCAACATCCTGCCGACGCTGTTCGAGATCATCCTGGTCGGCGGCATCCTGTGGAGCCTCTACGACTGGCGCTTCTCCGTCGTGACCCTGGCCGTGGTCGGCGCCTACATCGCCTTTTCGATCATACTCTCGGAATGGCGCATCAAGTTCGTGCGCTACATGAACGACGCCGACACCGACGCGAACGCCAAGGCGATCGACAGCCTGCTGAACTTCGAGACGGTGAAGTATTTCGGCAACGAGCCGCACGAGGCCAGGCGCTACGATGTCGGCCGCCGGCGCTACGAGAACGCCGCCATCCGCTCCAGCCGCACGCTCTCGGTGCTCAACGTCGGGCAGGGCACGATCATCGCGGTCGGCCTCGTGGCGGTCATGGTGATGGCGGGCCAGGGCGTGGTCGCCGGCACCATGACGATCGGCGACTTCGTCGCGGTGAATGCCTTCCTGATCCAGCTCTACATGCCGCTCAACATGCTGGGCTTCGCCTATCGCGAGATCCGCAGCGCGCTGGTCAACATGGAGAAGATGTTCGGCCTTCTGGCGGTGCAGGCCGAGATCGCCGACAAGCCCGGCGCCCCGCCGCTCGCCGTCTCCGGCGGCGAGATCGTGTTCGACCATGTCGATTTCCACTACGAGGCGTCGCGGCCGATCCTGCACGACGTCAGCTTCCGCGTGGCGCCGGGCCAGACGGTGGCCATCGTCGGCTCGAGCGGCGCCGGAAAGTCGACGATCTCCCGTATTCTGTTCCGCTTCTACGACGTGGCGTCGGGCCATGTGCGGATCGACGGGCAGGACATCCGCGACGTCCGGCAGGCGAGCCTGCGCGCCGCCATCGGCGTCGTGCCGCAGGACACCGTGCTGTTCAACGACACGATCTATTACAACATCGCCTATGGCCGGCCGGGCGCCAGCCGCGAGGAGGTCGAGGAGGCCGCGCGCCTTGCGCGCATCCACGACTTCATCATGGCCCTGCCGCAGGGCTATGAGGCCACGGTGGGCGAGCGCGGGCTGAAGCTCTCCGGCGGCGAGAAGCAGCGCGTGGCGATCGCGCGAACCATCCTCAAGAATCCGCGCATCCTTTTGTTCGACGAGGCGACCAGCGCGCTCGACACGCGCACCGAGCAGGAAATTCAGCGCTCCCTGGAAGAGGTGAGCCGCGGGCGCACGACCGTGATCATCGCCCATCGCCTCTCGACCATCATCAACGCCGACGAGATCGTCGTCCTCGACCGCGGCCGTGTCGCCGAGCGTGGCCGTCATGGCGAGCTGCTGGCGCGCAACGGCCTGTACGCCGACATGTGGCGCCGCCAGCAGGAGGCCGCCGCCGAGGCCGAACGTCGCGTCGAGGAGCCGGCCTCCTTCCGCGCCGAGGGACATCTGCGTGTCGGCGACTGACACGAAGCCCGGCGCCGGCGCAGCCGGCCCCTGGCGTTCGCTTGTCCCCGTCTTCATCGCCTGTGCCGCCATCGGTCTGCAGTCGGGCGCCGCGATGCCGCTCGTGCCCCTCGCGCTGGAGCGGCAGGGCGAGGACAAGCTCACCATCGGCATCGTCGCCGCCGCCTGGGCGATCGGCATGCTCACGACCGGGCCCCACATTCCCCGGCTGGCCGCCCGCTTCGGCGCCGTGCCGCTCATCCTGGCCGCCGTCATGGCCGGTTCCCTGTGCACGGTCGGCTATACGCTGGCCACGGATCCGGTCGCGTGGTTCGCGCTCACCTTCCTGCACGGCGCGGTCGGCGGCGTGCCGTGGGTGGTGAGCGAGATCTGGATGAATCTCGTCGTCGAGGAGAAGCGACGCGGCCGGGTCATGGCGATCTATGCCGCGATGTTCGCGGGCGGCATGGCGCTGGGTCCCTTCGTGCTGCAGGTCGTCGGAGTCTACGGGCCGGTGCCGTTCCTGACCTGCGCCGGGCTCGCCCTGCTCGTCGCGCTTCCGCTGCTGCCCTACAGGTACCGGGCGCCGGCGATCCGGCATCACGCCGAAAGCGGCTACGGCGCCATCTTCGTAGCGGCGCCGCTCGCCATGCTCGCGGCATTTGCGGGAGGCCTGGGCGAGCAGGTCGCCTTCAGTTTCCTGCCGGTCTATGCGGTCAGCGCCGGCGTCGCGCCGGAGACCGGCGCACTGTGGCTCTCGGCCTTCGTGGTCGGCAACGTGGCCCTGCAATGGCCGATCGGCTGGCTGGCCGACCATGTCGACCGGCGCGGCGTGCTGGCGGGCTGCACACTGATCAGCGCCGCGCTGGTGATCGGCCTCACCTTCGTGCCGGCCCAGTCGCTCTCCATCGTGGGCGTCATCATGCTGTGGGGCGGCATCTCGTTCGCGATCTATCCGGTGGGCCTGGCGCTGCTCGGCCAGCGCTTCCATGGCGGCGACATCGCCCGCGCCAATACCGCCTTCAGCCTGATCTATGTCGTGGGCGGGCTGGTCGGCCGGCCGCTCACGGGGGCGGCCATGGATGCGGTGGGCGAACCCGGCCTGGGCTGGACGCTGGGTTTTTTCTACGCGATCGCGACGGTCGGCGCGTTGCTGGCAATGCGCCGCCGCGGCTGATAAGTCTGGCCGCCGATGAGTGCGTCCGCAGCGATTTCCGGCCAGTCGGTCGACCCGCTTGTTGCACCCCTTCTGGCGGGCGACCGGCGGGCGCTCGCGCAGGCCATAACCCTGATCGAGTCGACACGCAGCGACCATCGCGTGCGCGCCGATGCGCTGTTGGCCGAGGTGCTGCCGCACAGCGGCAGGTCGGTGCGGCTCGGCATCACCGGCGTACCCGGCGTCGGCAAGTCGACCCTGATCGAACGCTTTGGTCTCTCCCTGCTGGAGCGCGGCCGGTCGCTTGCCGTGCTGGCGATCGATCCGTCGTCCAAGCGTGGTGGCGGCTCGATCCTGGGCGACAAGACGCGCATGGAAGAACTTTCGCGGCGTCCCGCGGCGTTCATCCGGCCCTCGCCGGCCGGCATCACCCTTGGGGGCGTCGCCCGGCGCACGCGCGAGGCGATGCTTCTGGTCGAGGCTGCGGGCTTCGACACGGTGATCGTCGAGACCGTGGGCGTCGGCCAGTCCGAGACGGCGGTATCCGACATGGTCGACATGTTCATCGTCCTGCTGCTGCCGGGCGGCGGCGACGACCTGCAGGGCATCAAGCGCGGCGTGATCGAACTCGCGGACCTGATCGTGGTCAACAAGGCCGACGGCGATCTCAAGGCAACCGCCCGGCGCTCGGCCGCCGACTACCAGCATGCGCTGCGCATGTTGCGCTCGCCGACCGTCGGCTGGAGGCCGGAGGTTTCGACCTGCTCGGCCCAGACGGGGGAGGGCATCCTCGAGATCTGGGACGTCGTCGAACGCTTCACCAAGGCGGTGGGCGAGAAGGGCATCGAGAAACGCCGGGCCGAGCAGGCCCGCGCCTGGATGTGGAACGAGGTCGGCGAGACCCTGCTGGCGGAACTGAAGAAGCATCCCGAGGTTCGCCGCCTGGTGGGCGGACTGGAGCGCGAGGTCGAAGCCGGCCGGGCGACTCCCGCCGCCGCGTCCCGTCTCATGCTAGAAGCTTTCCATGGCCGCTAAGTCGTTCCTGAGGCGGGCGCGCCTCGCCGCCGAGGCCCAGAAGGAGCCCTTCTGGAAGCGCAAGTCCTTGGCCGAGATGAACAAGCAGGAGTGGGAATCGCTCTGCGACGGCTGCGGCATGTGCTGCGTCAACAAGCTGGAATACGAGGGAACGGGCGAACTGGCCCAGACCGACACCTGCTGCAGGCTGCTCGACCCCAAGACCGCGCTCTGCCGCGACTACAAGAACCGCAAGAAGATCGTGCCGGAGTGCATCCAGCTCACCCCAAAGGTGGTGGCCAAGATGGATTGGCTGCCCAAGACTTGTGGGTACCGCCTGGTCCACCTCAAACAGGACCTCTATTGGTGGCATCCGCTGATTTCGGGCGACCCGAACACCGTGCACGAGGCGGGCATCTCGGCCCGGGGGCGGGTCATTCCGGAGGACCAGGTCGAGGATATCAGCGAAAGAGTGGTGGACTGGTTCGCTTGACGGGCACCCGTCCGGCCCGTAAAAAGCCGGCCTTCCCGCCCTCCGGCGGGATCGTTTTTTTAGCGGATATCGCCATGCCTCGTCGTTGCGCCCTCTCGGGCAAGTCCGTCCAGTACGGCAACAATGTGAGCCACGCCAACAACAAGACGAAGCGCCGGTTCATGTCGAACCTGCAGGTCGCTTCGGTCCTGTCTGAGGCGCTGGGTCATTCGGTGCGTATGCGTCTGACGCCGCGCGGCATCAAGACGATCGAGCACAATGGCGGCATCGACGCCTACCTGCTGGGCACCAACGACAGCAAGCTCACGCCCGAAATGAAGGTGCTGAAGCGCCGCGTCGTGTCGGCCAAGGGCAAGAAGGACGCGAAGAAGGCGGCTTAAAGACTTCCCTCCCCATTCCGATGGGGAGGTGTCGTCGTCTTACGACGACGGATGGGTCAGAGCCGGTCGTTCGTCCTCCGGCGCTCTCGGACATTGCGAGCAATGTCCTGTCGCTTAACGGGCTAAGCTTCGCTCAGCCCTACGGCGCCAGTTCGAACAGCATCAGAATATTGCGCTGAAGCGGATTGAAGTTGTCGTCCGAGATCAGCCACAGCAGCGTCTCGCCCGCGGCGCCGCGCGTTGCCGCCAGCCCTTCGAGATTGTCGACGGCATAAGGTGAAGCGAGGCGCGCGAGTTCCTCGGGTCTCACCGTCGCGCCGGGCGTGAGCTGGGCGGCGTCGAACCGCATCACCCGGCAGCGCACGCCGCGCACCGGGTCGTAGGCCCGTTCGAGCGTGGCGAACGATCCGTCGGGCAGGATCGCGAGCGCGGTCGGCTTGTAGTCTGGAATCGTGGCGTAGGAGAAAGAACTCCAGGCATAGCGGCCGTTGCCGTCGGGCTTGCCGATCCAGCCCGCCATCGTCTCCGGCTGGCGACTGTATTCCTCGCTGATGGCGATTACCGTGCCGTCGGGCAGACCCGTCATTGCCTCGATGCCGCCATTGCCCGGCTGTTTGCTGATGTCGGACGGTCCCTCGACGGGAAGCGGCGTTGCCGCAAGAGACGGATAGCGCCACAGCCGGTGCCGCCGCTCGAAGGCCACCAGCCAAGACCCATCCGGCAGGCGGGCCATCGCTTCGGCATCGGCCTCCGGTTTGCTCTCGATCGGCTTGCCGTCGAGCCCGCGCAACTGGCCCATGCGGGCGTCGCCCAGACCCACCAGCAGGCCCTTGGCGTCGAAGCGGGGTGTCGCGACCAGCCAGGCGCCTTCGTCGGAGATCGAGGTGAGCGTGCGGTTGTCGGACGTGACGTGCAACGCCGACAGGCCGCCGAAATTGCGCGAGCTGGCGCGCATCTCGAGGCCGCCGCGCCAGATCAGGCGGCCGACGCGGGTTGCCGAAGGCTCGTCTATCTTGAAGGCGAGCGCCGTGCTTTCGATCGTGACGGGCTGTTCCTGCGCGCCGGCCGGCGGCGACGAGACGCCGGCGCAGGCCGCGACGAGCAGGCAGAGCGAGAGAAGGAAGCGGTTTGCCACCGGAGACAGGCGCGCGACTAGGCGGCGCGCTTGCCGGACTTGCCGCCCGCCTTGCCGCCGGCGCCGCCCTTGCGCGAGCCGCGAGCGGCGCGGTTGTCTTTCTTGTCGTCGTCGTCGAACAGCGAGGCGAGCTGCTCCATCATCGTGCCGCCCAGCTGGTCGGCGTCGACGATGGTGACGGCGCGGCGATAGTAGCGCGTGACGTCGTGTCCGATGCCGATGGCGACCAGTTCGACCGGCGAGCGCGTCTCGATCCAGTCGATGACGTCGCGCAGGTGCCGCTCGAGATAGTTGCCGGGATTGACCGACAGGGTCGAATCATCGACCGGCGCGCCGTCGGAGATCACCATCATGATCTTGCGCTCTTCGGGGCGCGGCAGCAGGCGACTGTGTGCCCACAGCAGCGCCTCGCCGTCGATGTTTTCCTTGAGGATTCCCTCGCGCAGCATCAGGCCGAGATTCTTGCGGGCGCGGCGCCACGGTGCATCGGCCGGCTTGTAGACGATGTGGCGAAGGTCGTTGAGGCGGCCCGGGTTGGCCGGCTTGCCGGCGGCGAGCCACTGCTCGCGGCTCTGGCCGCCCTTCCAGGCGCGTGTCGTGAAGCCCAGGATTTCGACCTTCACGCCGCACCGCTCGAGCGTGCGGGCGAGGATGTCGGCACTCATCGCCGCCACGGTGATCGGCCGGCCGCGCATCGAGCCCGAATTGTCGATCAGCAGCGACACCACGGTGTCGCGGAAGTTGGTGTCGCGCTCGGTCTTGAAGGACAGGGCATGCATCGGGTTGGTGACGACGCGGGTGAGGCGCGCGGCGTCGAGGATGCCCTCGTCGAGATCGAACTCCCAGGCACGGTTCTGCTGCGCCATCAGGCGGCGCTGCAGGCGGTTGGCCAGCTTGCCGATGACGCCCTGAAGATGCGCCAACTGCTGGTCGAGATGGTTGCGCAGGCGGCCGAGTTCCTCGGCGTCGCACAGCGCGTCGGCCTCGACGATCTCGTCGAACTTGTTGGAATAGGCGTGATACTGCTGGCCCGCCGGCTCGTTGGACAGGGCGCCCGGCGGCAGCCAGGGACGCTCGGCCCGGCCCGGCTCTTCCTCGTCGCCCGAGCCCATCTGCATCTCGGTCTGGGCCTGGTCGGCGACGGTCTCCGAGGCATCGTCCTGCTCGGAGGCGTCCTCGCTCTCCTCGCCCTGGGCGCCGTAGCCCTGCGTCTCGCTCGAATCGCTCTGATCGTCACCGGTCTCGTTGGACTGGCCGTCGGCGTTCTCCTGGTCCTGCGAGTCCTCGTTGTCGTCGTCCTGCAGGTCGGCGGACTCGTCGCCGAGCTTGAGATCCCGGATGAGCTGGCGCGCGGCGCGGGCGAAGGCTTCCTGGTTCGTAAGCGACTCGCGCAACTTCTGGAAGTCGCGACCGGCGGCGTTTTCCACGTCGGCGCGCCACATGTCGACCATCGCCTTGGCCGATTCAGGCGGCGCGGCGCCCAAAAGCTGCTCGCGGGCGATCAGGCCGATCACGTCGGCGATCGGGGCGTCTTCCTTGGTCTTGATGCGGGCATGGCCGCGCTGGTCGGAGCGCTGACGCCACAAAGCGGAGAGGTTGTCGGCGACGCCAACCATCTTGCGGGCGCCCAGCGCCTCGACGCGGACCTGCTCGACGGCCTCGAAAATCGCGCGCGCCGCCTCGCCGCGCGGCACGCGGCGCAGGTGAGTCTTGCGGTCGTGGTGACGCAGCTTCAACGCCATCGAATCGGCCTCGCCGCGGACGCGGCTGACATCCTCGACCGGCAGATCGCGCGCCGGCACGGTGATGCGGGCTTCCTGGCCCAGCAGCGAACCGCCGTCGGGCACGAAGGCGACGTTCACTTCCGCGCGCGACACCGCCCGCATTGTGGTGGCGGTGACGCGGCGAAACTCCTCGAGAGGAGTGGAGTCCTTGGCGGCCATGCGGCCCTCTTTACTAGTGCAGCTTGCCGCCCTTGCCGCTGGATGCCGGCAATTCCTTGCCGAAGCAGCGCTGATAGTACTCGGCGAGCGTACTGCGTTCGACCTCGTCGCACTTGTTCAGGAAGGTGAGACGGAAGGCAAAGCCCACGTCGCCCCCGAAGATGCGCGCATTCTCGGCCCAGGTGATCACCGTACGGGGCGACATTACGGTCGAGATGTCGCCGGCGATGAAGCCCGCACGCGTGAGGTCCGCCAGCGCCACCATGGCGGCGATGGTCTTGCGGCCCGCGTCGTTGTCATAGTGCGGCGTCTTGGCGGCGACGATGTTCACTTCCTGCTCGTGCGGCAGGTAGTTCAGCGTCGTCACGATCGACCAGCGGTCCATCTGACCCTGGTTGATCTGCTGCGTGCCGTGATAGAGGCCGGTGGTGTCGCCGAGGCCGACCGTGTTGGCGGTCGAGAACAGGCGGAACGCCGGATGCGGATGGATGACCTTGTTCTGGTCGAGCAGGGTGAGCTTGCCGTCGACCTCGAGCACGCGCTGGATCACGAACATCACGTCGGCACGGCCGGCGTCGTATTCGTCGAACACCAGCGCGGTGGGGTTCTGCAACGCCCACGGCAGGATGCCTTCACGAAATTCGGTGACCTGCTTGCCGTCGCGCAGGACGATCGCATCCTTGCCGATCAGGTCGATACGCGAGATGTGGCTGTCGAGATTGACGCGCAGGCAGGGCCAGTTGAGGCGCGCCGCGACCTGTTCGATATGGGTCGACTTGCCGGTGCCGTGATAGCCCTGGACCATGACACGCCGGTTGTGGGCGAACCCGGCGAGGATCGCCATCGTCGTGTCGTGATCGAACAGGTAGGCGTCGTCGACCTGCGGGACATGCTCGCTGGTCGCACTGAAAGCTGGCACCTCCATGTCGGTGTCGATGCCGAAAACCTGGCGCGCAGAAACTTTGATATCCGGCATGCCCGAAACATTCTGACGAGCCGCGGTCGTCGTAGAGGCCATCACACGAATTCCTACAAAACAATGCCCGCCAATTGCGGGCAAATCGATAGTCGCAGGCAGGATTGTGCACTGCAAGCGGCCAAATGCAGGAGCAGCCCCAAGCGGGGCTAATCATTCGACGGGAAGGTGTTCCGACGCCCGCAGAGTGGAATAGGCGGCGTTGATTTCCTTAAATTTTTCTTCGGCCTCCCGGGCGCCGCCGTTGGCGTCGGGGTGATGCAGCTTCACCAGTTCCTTGTAGCGGGATTTCACGACAGCCCTGGTAAGCGGCCATGAAAGTTCAAGGACATCGAGGGCGTTGCGCTCGGCCGGGGTCAACTGTTCGCTGCCGTCGTATTTGGGCGGCGGCTTTTCGCCGAGCCCCGCATCGTCGGCCAGGCCGAACGGATCCTTGAGGTGGGCGTAGGGATTGCCGTTGCGCCGGGCACCCAGCGGCCACACCGGCCGGCGCCAGGTGGTGTCGGCGCGGATGTGGGCCTCGATCTGGTCGGCATCGAGACCGGCGAAATAGTCCCATTTCTTGTTGTATTCGCGGATGTGATCGAGACAGAACCAGCGATATTCGTCGAGCTTGTCGCGGGCGCGGGGCGCACGATATTCACCCTGCAGGCGACAGCCCGGAGTTTCGCAGACACGCTGATGCAGCTTCGCACCATTCGTTGCCGCCAGTGGGTTCGCTCGCCGTCGGGCCATCGGGCTAATATGTGTTCAAGCATGTGACCCGGCAAGAGACGCCGGCAGGAGAGGCAGGATAAGCATGGGCAAGGTGGCAACGGCGATCGACGGCAAGCTCCGCGCGACTTTTGCGCCGGTGCGCATGGCCATCGAGGACGAATCTTCGAAGCATCACGGCCACGCCGGTTGGCGCGAGGGCGGCGAGACGCATTTCAGGGTCGAGATCGTGTCGTCGGCGTTCGAAGGCAAGACCCGCGTCGCCCGTCAACGGCTCGTCTATGCCGCCCTGAAGGACGAACTCGATGCCGGCCTGCACGCGCTGGCGATGGAAACCCTGACCCCCGCCGAAGACAAGAAGTCCTGAGCGCCGTGCCGACCTTCGGCGTCAGCCTTCCATCTCCACGTCCTTGCCGTCGACGGCCGCGCGGACGGCCTCGGCGTCGGGGCCGGTGTAGAAGTGCGGCACCCAGCGCCGGGTGACTTCGCTGTCGGACGCCCAGGTATGGCAGGTGTCGAGCATGTAGGGCTTGCGCCGCGGTTTTGGCGCGGCGTCCGGATCTTTCGGCGGCAGCGCGCCGGTCTTCTCGCGATGCGCCCGATTGAGATCCTGCGCCTTCTTTGACGATACGGTCTGGAACGCGGTCGTAGCGACAGGCCCCAGCAGTTCGACGATGTGCGTGCAGCCATGGATGCCGCCCAGACGCTCGCGCACCGCGCGATGGAAGCCGCCGCCGATGCGCAAGCCCACCAGCTTCCGGAAGGCCGGCGCGATATCGCCGCACATGCTGTACGGCGACCTGTCGGTCACCGCCTCGGCATCGACGATCGTGAACTTGTGGTCGATCGTCAGCCGGATCGACATGTCGTGCACGAAGTCGCCCGGCTTCAGCGGCCCGCGCCATTCGTTGGCGTGCTCGTAGCTCTTCTCGTCGGTGATGCGACCTTCGATGTCCCACAGCCCGTCGTCGCGGAAGAAGCCCTGGCAGACGACGCGGCGCGTGTGAAGGTGCTGTCGCCCGACTGGCGGCGAAAGCGGCATGGTCGTTCCTCGTGGTGTCGGGTGGAGGTCAGTTGCCTGCCTGTATGGCGGCGGGCGGCACGATTCGCAACTCGGCGATGCGCGTGCCCTCGCGCTTCAGAATCTCGAAGCGAAATCCGTAAAATGCATAAACCTGGCCGACTTCGGGGATGCGCCGCGCCTCATGAAGCACCAGCCCTGCGATGGTCGTGGCGACACTCTCGGGCAGGCCCCAGCCGAACTCGCGGTTGAGGTCGCGGATCGGCACGTCGCCGCGGCAGACCATGCTGCCGTCCTCGCGCCGGGCCACGCCGCGGCGGATGGCGTCGTGCTCGTCCTCGATGTCGCCGACGATCTCCTCGATGATGTCCTCTAGCGTCACGATGCCGCGCAGCGCGCCATATTCGTCGACCACGATCGCGAAATGCTCGTGCCGTGCGCGAAAAGCCTCGAGCTGGTCGAACAGGACCGTCGATTCGGGGATGAACCAGGGCGCGGTCAGGATCGAATCGATCTGCACCGAGCTGGGGCCACCCGCCGCCTCGACCGCACGGAAGAGATCCTTGGCGTGCATGATGCCCACCACGTTGTCGGCCTGTCCGCGATAGAGCGGGATACGGGTGTAAGGCGCCGCCAGCATCTGTCTCACGATGGCATCGGTCGGCTGGTCCGCATCGATCAGCACGACGTTGCCGCGATGGGTCATGACGTCGCCCACCGTGCGGTCGCCCAGATCGAGCACCGAGCGCAGCATCGCCTTCTCGGCGGGCGCGCTGTCGCCCGTCTGGCCCTCGCCATGCAATTCGATGGCGCCGCGCAGCGTGTCGCTCTGCTCCTCGGCGTCGGGTGTGCGGTCGGTTCTCACGTTCAGAAGCCTGAGGAAGAAGCGCGAGATCGCCGCCACGCCGCGCGCCATCGGGCCGAGGATTGTCAGCGTGACCATGATCGACGGCGCGAGCGCCAGCGCCACACGGTCGGCGCGCAGCAGCGCCCAGGTCTTGGGCATCACTTCGGCGAAGATCACGATCAGGACGCCGATGACCAGCGTGGCATAGACGACGCCCGCCGCCCCGAACAGAGCGGTAAGCACCGCCGTCGAGAGTGACGCCGAGAAGATGTTGACGACGTTGTTGCCCAACAGGACGGCACTCACCGTCTCGTCCTTGCGGTCGAGCAGCGCGTTCACGATGACCGCTTTGGGATTGCCCTGCAGGGCGAGGCGATGCATGCGCGGCCGCGAGGCGCCGGTGATCGCCGTCTCCGCCGCCGACAGATACGCCGCCAGAAACAGGCAGACCACCACGAGGGGAATCGCGATGGAAAGCGGAATGTCGAAATGCAGTTCGGCGTCCATGCCGCTCCTCAGGCAGCGATGGCGTCGTCGAGCAGGCCGCGCAGGCCCGCCTCGTCGACGTCGCGGGTGACGAAAGAGCGGCCGATGCCGCGTGCCAGCACGAAGGTGAGCTTGCCGCCCTCGGCCTTCTTGTCGCCGCGCATATGCTCGATCAGCTTGACCGCGCTCCAGGTGCGGCTGTTGTCGCCGCCGATCGTGCGCAGCCGCACCGGCAGCCCGACCGCGCCGAGATGGTGCCGCACGCGCTCGGCGTCGCCGGCGGGGCAGAGACCGAGCCGGGCCGACAGGTCGAAGGCCATCGCCATGCCCGCGCCGACCGCCTCGCCATGCAGCAGGGCCCCGCCGAAGCCGGTCTCGGCCTCCAGCGCATGGCCGAACGTGTGGCCGAGGTTGAGCAGTGCGCGCAGGTCGGTCGTTTCACGCTCGTCCGCCGCCACGATGCGTGCCTTCGAGAGACAGCTCTGCTCGATGGCATGGGTGCGCGCTGCGGCATTGCCCGAGAGGACCGCCTCGCCGTTGGCTTCGCACCACGCGAAGAAATCCGGATCGTCGATCAGCCCGTATTTCGCGACCTCGGCATAGCCTGCCAGCAGCTCGCGGCGCGGCAGCGTGTCGAGCGCCGTGGTGTCGGCGACGACGAGCCGCGGCTGGTAGAAGGCACCGACGAGGTTCTTGCCGTGGCGGGTGTTGATGCCGGTTTTGCCGCCGACGGAGGAATCGACCTGGGCGAGGAGGGTGGTCGGCACCTGGATGAAGTCGACGCCGCGCAACAGCACGGCGGCTGCGAAGCCCGTGAGGTCGCCGACGACGCCGCCGCCCAGGGCCACCAGGGTCGTCTTGCGGTCGGGACGGCGGTCGAGCAGCTCGTTCACCAGCCGGCCGAAGCTCGCGAAGTCCTTGCTGCTCTCGCCGGCAGGTACGGTCACCGTCTGGGTCTTGACGCCCACAGCCTCGAACGAGGCGGCGAGCCGCGCGCCGTAGAGCGGTGCCACCGTATCGTCGCTCACGATGGTGACACGCGGCGCGGCCAGCAGCGGGCGTGCCAGCTCGCCGGCGCGGTCGATCAGGCCGGGACCGATGGCGATGTCGTAGGCGCGGCCGGCCAGGTCGACGCGGATGGTGCGGGGGGCGTTCATGCCGAAAGTCCTGCTCTCTGGGGCTGCAGGTGGGCGCGGATTGCGTCGATCACCTGCTCGGTCGTGCGGTCTGCCGGCTGGGCCGTCGAATCGACCACGATGTCGGCCTCGGCGTAGATCGGATAGCGCTGCTGCATGAGGCGCGCGAGAATTTCCTTCGGGTCGCCCTGGCGCAACAGCGGACGATGGGTCCGCTTCTTCACCCGGTCGAACAGGACGTCGAGTTCGGCACGCAGCCATACGGTCAGCGTCTTGGCCTGCATCAGCGCGCGGGTTTCGGGGTCCATGTAGGCGCCGCCGCCCGTCGACAGGACGCGGGGCGTCTCCTCGAGCAGGCGCGAGATCACGCGCCGTTCGCCGGCGCGGAACTCCTGCTCGCCAAATCTTTCGAAGAATTCGGAGATGGAGCAGCCGGCCGCACGCTCGATCTCGTCGTCTGCGTCGACGAACGGGAGGCCGAGTCTTGCCGCCAGCCGTTTGCCGATGGCGCTCTTGCCCGCGCCCATCAGCCCCACGAGGGCCACGGTGCGCGGCAAGGACAGGGGGGAAGAGGCGTCCATGTCGAGCTGCAGCCTATGGATGTCGCCTATAACGCCCCCGGTTTCAAGCGACTGCTCCCGATAGTGGCCGTCTTCTCTCTCGGCAATTGCCGCTTACACGGCGGGCAGGTAGGTTGCCTGCGCCGTGCCCGTGTTCCGTTCCAGAAACCGATTCAGCATGCCCACCGTGCGCCTTGGGCCCGTGGTGATCGTCGCTGTCGTGACCCTCGTGATCGTCGGGCTGGTGGTTCTTGCGGTCGTGGAACCGCGCCCGCCGCTCAGGCATTTCGAGATTCCCGTCCCCAATGAGCGTTTTGCGCGCTAGCTGCGGTCTTCTGGCTGCGACACTTGCCGTGGGAAGGCTGTTCGCGGCCGACGTCGCGATCGCGCGCGGCCTGTGAAGCGCAGGCCTCCCTTCAGACATGCGCGCGAGGTCGAGGCCTTCCTCGAGATGCTGCAGGCCGAGCGCGGCGCCTCCCGGAACACACTGGTCGCGTATGGGGCCGATCTGGCCGACCTTCAGACATTCCTGGCGCGCCGCAAGCAAGGGCCGGTGGCGGCCGACGCGGCGGCGCTGCGCGCCTACCTGAAGTCGCTCGACTATCTCGGCATGACGCCCCGCACCGTGGCGCGGCGCCTCTCGGTGATCCGCCAGTTCTT
>JABMNB010000783.1 GCA_013205335.1 Rhodospirillales bacterium | reverse complement strand
GTCGATGCGGCGGGGATGCTCGATCGCCAGAATCTGGCCCATCGCCCCGCCGGTCGAGTGGCCACACCAATGGACCCTGTCGTAGCCCAGGCCCTCGATGAGCTGCAGCGCATCGTCGGCCATCTGCTCGACGCTGTAGGCGATCCGCGACAGGGAGCTGCGCGCCGTGCCGCGATGATCGTGCACGACGACCGTGAACTTCCGCGCCAGCTCGGACACGTTGTCGCCCCACCAGCGGCCGTCGCCCCCCAGTCCTGCGACCAGAAACAGCACGGGGCCGCTGCCATGCTTCTCGTAGTGAAGTTCGGCGCCGTCGCGCAGCTTGAACAGAGGCATTCCGTCTCCTTGGCGATTTGCTATGGTCGCCCCAGGAGGAAAGCGCACCATGAAGCGTCTGTCGATTGTTGCGTTGGCCCTGCTGAGCGGATGCGGGCCCCAGGGACAAGCTGTCACGGCCACGATACCGCGTCCGGCACCCGATGAGGCGACGCCCACCGGGATCGCCTATCTGTGCGATGGCAGCAAGGAAGTGTCCGTAGTCTACGCCAAGAACCGCGCGTCGGTGACGATGGCCGACAAGACCTGGCGCCTCGAATACCAGGCCGGGGCACAGGGTTTCCGCTACGCCAGCTCGTCTACCGAATGGTCCGGTCGCGACGATCTCGCGACGCTGCGGGAAGCCGCCGGGAAACCGCTCGCCTTCAACTGCCGGCCGACCCGCCGCCTGGCCTGAGCGCCGGGGACCCGAGCCCGACTACTTCAGCCAGAACTTGATCGCGTAGCCGACCAAAGCGGTGACGCCGACGCCGCCGGCCCACAGGCCGACGAACCACAGCCACTGACGCGGGCCCGGCATCACCGATAGTCCATCAGTGATAGCCCTCGTGGCCGGTCTTGCCGCGGAACACCCAATAGGAATAGCCGGTGTAGGCCAGGATGATCGGCACCATCACCAGCACCCCGGGCAGCATGAACGCCAGGCTGTCGTGCGGAGCCGCGGCATCCCAGATCGAGACCGACGGCGGCACGACATACGGATAGAGGCTGATGCCAAGGCCCGCGAGGCCCAGGCCGAAAATGGCAAGCGCCATCAGGAACGGCGTGTAGTGATGCCCGCGACGAAGGCTCCAGAACAGCACGAACGTGACGATCGCCACCAGCACCGGCACCTGCGCCGAGAACAGCACCTGCGGCCAGGCGAACCAGCGCAGCCAGTAGGCATCGCGCAGGAAGGGCGTCGCGGCACTCACCGCCGCCATCGCCACGATCGTCGCGATGGCCAGGCGAAAGGCCAGCCGGTAGCAACGCTCCTGCAGCGAACCCTCGCTCTTCATTACCAGCCAGGTCGAGCCCAACAGCGCATAGCCACAGACGAGGCTCACGCCCACCAGCAGGCTGAACGGGGTCAGCCAGTCGAACCATCCGCCGGCGTAGGTGCGATTCTGGACGGCAATTCCCTGCAGCAGCGCGCCCAGCGTGATGCCCTGCGCGAGCGCGGCGACGATCGAACCGCCGCTGAACGCCACGTCCCACAGCGGACGATGGCGCGGGTCGCGCCAGCGGAACTCGAAGGCCACGCCACGAAAGACCAGCGCCAGCAACATGGCGATGATGGGCGCATACAGCGCCGACAGGATCATGCCGTAAGCCATCGGGAAGGCCGCCAGCAGGCCGCCGCCGCCCATCACCAGCCACGTCTCGTTGCCGTCCCAGACCGGCGCCACCGAATTGATGGCGCTGTCGCGTTCTTGGCCGACCGGCAGGAGCGGGAACAGGATGCCGACGCCGAGGTCGAACCCGTCCAAGACGACATAGGCCAGGATGGCAAAGGCGATGATGAAGGCGAAGAACATGGGCAGGTCGAACGGCATGATCAGGCCTCCTTGCCGGTCGCGAGCGATCGAGCCACGACCGGGGCGGGCGTGAGTCCCGCGGCGCGCACCGGCTGGTCGCGCCGGGGGCCCTCCTCGCCGCGATGTGGCGGATGGGCCATGAGCTTCAGGATGTAGTACGTGCCGGCGCCGAATGCGAAGAAGTAGACGACGACGAAAGCCACGAGCGAGGCTCCGACGGCCGGCGCGTCGAGTGCGGACGCGGAATCGACCGTGCGCAGCAGGCCGTACACCGTGTAGGGCTGGCGTCCGACTTCGGTGGTCACCCACCCGGCGATGACGGCGACGAAACCCGCCGGTCCCATCGCCAGCGCGAAGCGATGCAGCAGCGGCCAGTCGTAGAGGCGCTTGCGCGCACGCGCGAGCAGGCTGAACGCCGCCAGGGCCAGCATCAGCATGCCCATGCCGACCATGATCCGGAACGCCCAGAACACGACGGGCACCGGCGGCCACTCCTTGCGATCCACCGTGTCGAGACCCTTCATCGACGCATCCCACGAATGCTTCAGGATCAGCGACGAGGCCTTGGGGATCTCGACCGCGAACAGAGTCTTGCCGGCGGCTTCGTCGGGCCAGCCGAACAGCACCAGCGGCGCACCCTCGGGATAGCTCTTGAAGTGGCCTTCCATGGCCATGACCTTGACGGGCTGATGCTCCAGCGTGTTCAGCCCATGCTGGTCGCCGGCGAATATCTGCAGCGGCGCCACGATGCTGATCATGCCCATCGCCATCGAGAACATGACGCGCGTGCCCTCGCTACCTCCACCCGCGGCAGACTTGCCGCGCAGGAGATGCCACGCGCCGACCGCGCCAACGACGAGCGCCGTCGTCAGGTAGGCGCCGAAGACCGTATGAACGAGCCGGTAGGGGAAGGACGGGTTGAAGATGATGGCCCACCAGTCGGCCGGCACGAACTGGCCGCCGGCATTGATGGCGTAGCCCGCCGGCGTCTGCATCCAGCTGTTGGCGGCGAGAATCCAGAAGGCCGAGAAGAAGGTGCCGACGGCAACGGCGAGTGTCGCCGTGAAGTGCAGTCCCTTGCCCACGCGGTTCATGCCGAACAGCATGACACCCAGGAATCCGGCCTCGAGGAAGAAGGCGGTCAGCACCTCGTAGGCCATCAGCGGCCCGATCACGGGCCCCGCTTTGTCGGAGAACACCGACCAGTTGGTGCCGAACTGGTAGGACATCACGATACCCGACACGACGCCCATGCCGAACGCGAGCGCGAAGATCTTCAGCCAGTACTTGAACAGGTCGAGATAGACCGAGCGGCCGGTCCATAGCCACAGCGCCTCGAGCACCGCGAGGAAGCTGGCCAGTCCGATCGAGAAGGACGGGAAGATGAAGTGGAAAGAGACGGTGAAGGCGAACTGCAGCCTCGCTAGGAAGACTGCGTCGAAGGCTTCGAACATGGTGCTCTCCCTCTAGACGATGCGCGACGCGTAAGCGGGCGACTTCAGCGCAACGACCAGAACGTCGAGCGCCGCCACGAGCTCGGAGCGATTGCGCGCCGCGCCCAGCGCAATTCGAATGGCGTGATCGGGTTCTCCGTCGACGCTGAAACTGTCGCTCGTAACCACCGCAAGCCCCTGTCGTTGAACGTGCGCTGCAAACTCGGCCCGGGTCCATGCGGCCGGCAAGCGCAGCCAGACATGATGTCCCATCGGATGGGCGAAATGGCTGTGACCCAAGAGCGCCTTGGCCGCCAGTTTCTGTCTTGCCGCAGCCTCTGTCGCAACGGCCGACACGATGGCGTCGGCGCTGCCATCCGCCAGCCAGCGCGAAACCAGCGCGACCATCAAGGGCACCGGCATCTGCGACACGGTGCGCAACGCATTGGCCAGCACCGACGCGGCGGCGCGATCGGGTGCCAGCACGTAAGCCACGCGCAGCGCCGGCGCCATGCACTTCGACAGCGTCATCGCGAGATAGCTGCGCTCCGGAATGAGCGTGGCGATCGGTTGCGCTTTCGGCTCGAGGCTTCCGTAGGCGTCGTCCTCGATCAGCACGAGGTCGTGGCGACGTATTGCCGCCGCAAGTTCTTCGCGTCGCGCCGGACCGATCGTCGCGGTCGTCGGGTTATGGATCGTCGGCAGCAGATACACCGCTTTCGGCGTGTGCCGCCGGCAGGCTTCGGCGAGCGCTTCGGGATCCATGCCCTCGCTGTCCGATGCCACGCCGACCAGACGCACGCCGAGCGATGCGGCCGCCGACTTGAACCCGGGATAGGTGAGCCGATCGGTGAGCACGACGTCGCCCGGCCGGGTCACCGACAGAAGCAGCGCCACCAGCGCGCTCTGCGTACCGGCCGAAACGACGAGCCGGTCCGCGTCGATTGTACGAACGCGTCGCCTCAGCCAGTCGGCGGCGATGCCGCGATCGGCTGAGCTGCCGCCCGCCTGCTGGTAGCGCAGCAGGTCGGAGAAGCCGTGGTCGCGCTGCAGGGATCGCAGCGAGCGAAAGTGACGGAATCCGGCTGCGACGAACCCGGGCACCCCGGCAAAGGATTCGAGCACGATGAGGCGCCACTCGATAGCCCGCGGCGACGGATCGTTCTTGGTGTAGCCCGTGACGAAATTGAACGGGTGGTACAGGCC
>JABMNB010000089.1 GCA_013205335.1 Rhodospirillales bacterium | reverse complement strand
GACGTGCCGACCGACTTCGCGACGATGTCCTTGATGCCCAGCGTCTCGAAGATGGCGCGCATGGGACCGCCGGCGATGATACCGGTACCGGCCGGTGCGGCACGCAGCGTCACCTTGCCGGCGCCGAAGCGGCCCTTGACGTCATGATGCAGCGTGCGACCGTCGCGCAGCGGCACCCGAATGAGCCCGCGCTTGGCGGCTTCCGTGGCCTTGCGGATCGCCTCGGGGACCTCGCGAGCCTTGCCGGCGCCGTGGCCGACACGACCGCGCTGGTCGCCGACGACGACAATGGCGGCGAAAGCGAAGCGCCGACCGCCCTTCACGACCTTCGCGACGCGATTGATCGTGACCAGCTTGTCGGTCAGTTCATTGTCCTCGTCGCGGTCGCGGCTGTGGCCCCGATCGCGATCGCGCGGGGAACGGCCGGAACCACCGGGTGAACGAGCCATTTTCTAACTCCCGATCAGAACGACAGGCCGCCCTCACGGGCGGCATTGGCCAGCGCAGCGACGCGACCGTGATACGTATAGCCACCGCGATCGAAGATGACTTCCTTGACGCCGGCCGCGACAGCGCGGGCGGCGAGCAGCTTGCCAACTTCAGCGGCCGCGCCCTTGTCGGCGCCGGTCTTGAGCGAACCCCGGACATCCTTGTCGAGCGACGAGGCGGCAGCCAGGGTCACACCCTTACGGTCGTCGATGACCTGGGCGTAGATGTGCTTGCCCGAGCGAAATACGCTGAGGCGAGGACGGCCGGCGCCAGCCTGGCGCAGCGCGTAGCGCGTGCGCCGCTGGCGGCGGGCGAAAAGAGCATTGCGGTCGGACATGATTCTCTCGCCTCTACTTCTTCTTGCCTTCCTTGCGCCGGATCGTCTCAGTCGAGTACTTGATGCCCTTGCCCTTGTAGGGCTCGGGCGGACGCAGGCTGCGGATCTCGGCCGCAATCTGGCCCACGCGCTGACGATCCGAACCGGTGATCTCGATCTCGGTCGGCTTGACCGCCTTGATCTGGATTCCGGCAGGAATGGGGATTTCGATATCGTGACTGAAGCCAAGCTGCATCTTCAGCGTCTTGGCATCAGCGGCGGCGCGATAACCGACGCCGTTGATCTCGAGGTTGATCGTAAATCCGTCGGAAACGCCGCGAACGACGTTGCTCGCGAGGTTGCGCGCCGTTCCCCACTGCATGCGGGCGCGGCGACTTTCGGTGCGCGGCTTGAAGAGCAGTGCCTCGCCTTCCTTGACGACGGAAACGTCGTCATGGACCACGAGCTGAAGCTCGCCCCGCTTGCCCTTGGCCTTGAGGTGCTGGCCTTTGAGCTCGATGGTGACACCGGCCGGAATGACGACCGGATTTTTGCCGACGCGCGACATGCTCAGAACACCTTGCAGATGACTTCGCCGCCGACATTGGCGGCACGCGCCTCGGCGTCGGACATGACGCCGCGCGGCGTGGACAGGATCGAGATGCCCAACCCGTTGAAGTGCCGTGGCAGCTCGCGAATCTTGGAGTAGACACGACGGCCCGGGGTGGAGACGCGCTTGATCTCCTTGATGACCGGACGGCCGTTGTCATACTTCAGCTCGATACGGAGTTCCTTGACTCCGGGCCGAAGCTCTTCCTCGAACCAGCCGCGGATATAGCCCTCGCGCTGGAGCACGTCGAGCACACTCGAACGCAGCCGCGAAGCCGGAGCCGTCACGCTCTCGAGGCGCGCCGACTGGCCGTTACGGATACGGGTCAGCAAATCGCCGACGGGATCTGTCATCGCCATGGTCTGCGGACCCCCGTTACCAGCTCGACTTCACGACGCCGGGCAACATACCCAGCGACGCGAGCTGACGCAGCGCGATGCGCGACAGCTTGAACTTGCGATACACGGCCCGCGGGCGGCCCGTGAGCTCGCACCGATTGCGCACGCGCGTCGGCGAGGAGTTGCGCGGCAGGTCGGCCAGCTTGAGCCGGGCCCCGAAGCGCTCTTCCGGCGTCAACTTGTCGTCGACGGCCATTGCCTTCAGCTTGGCGCGCCTGCCGGCGAATTGCTTCACCAACTTTGCGCGCCGGTTGTTCTTCTCGACGGAACTCGTCTTGGCCATGTGATTCTCCGGCCTCAGTTCACGAACGGGAAGTCGAAAGCGCGGAGAAGCGACCTGGCTTCCGCGTCCGTCTTCGCAGTCGTGCAGATGATGATGTCCATACCGCGCACCTGGTCGACCTTGTCGTAGTCGATCTCGGGGAACACGATCTGCTCCTTCAGGCCCATGGCGTAGTTGCCATTGCCGTCGAACGACTTGCCGTTGAGGCCGCGAAAATCGCGGACGCGCGGCAGGGCGATGGTGATCAGGCGATCGATGAACTCGTACATGCGGTCGCGGCGCAGGGTGACCTTCGCGCCGATCGCCATGCCTTCACGCAGTTTGAAGGTGGCGATCGACTTGCGCGACCGGGTGATGACCGGCTTCTGGCCGGTAATCGCCGTCAGGTCGGCCACGGCGCCATCGACGGCCTTGCGGTCGTTGACCGCCTCGCCGACGCCCATGTTGATGACGATCTTGTCGAGCTTCGGCACCTGGAAGGGGTTCTGGTAGGAGAACTCCTTCGTCAGCGCTTCACGCACGGTCTTGATGTAGTGCTCTTGCAGACGCGCGGGCATGGCCCGTTCTCCTAGCGGTCGATGGTCTCGCCGGAGGCGCGCGCGATGCGCACCTTGCGGCCGTCTTCAAGGAACCGGAACCCGACTTTCGTCGGCTTGTCCGATTTAGGATCCAGCAGGGCCACGTTGGAGACGTGGATCGTGGCCTCGCGTTCGATGATGCCGCCGGCTTCAGCCCGGCTCGGCTTGGTGTGGCGCTTGATCATGTTGACGCCGGAAACGACCACGCGATTTTCCTTGGGAAACACGCGCAGGACGTCGCCCACCTTGCCCTTGCTGCCACCGGTGATGACTTTCACCCGGTCGCCCTTCTTGATCTTTAGTTTGATTGCCATGGCTAGAGCACCTCAGGCGCAAGCGAGATGATCTTCATGAACTTCTTGGCGCGCAGCTCGCGCGTCACCGGTCCGAAGATACGTGTGCCGATCGGCTCATCCTGCTTGCTGATGAGGACGGCGGCGTTGCGATCGAAGCGGATCGCGCTGCCGTCGGGCCGACGCAGGGCGAACGAGGTGCGGACGACCACGGCGCGATGCACCTCGCCCTTCTTCACCTTGCCGCGCGGAATGGCTTCCTTGATCGACACTACGATCACGTCGCCCACGCTCGCATACTTGCGCCGGGAGCCGCCCAGCACCTTGATGCACTGGACTCGACGGGCGCCCGAATTATCGGCGACCTCGAGGTTGGTTCGCATCTGAATCATGTCTGTGCTCCGACCCGCTTAAGCCTTCGCGCCTTCGACAAGAACTTCCCAGCTCTTGGTCTTGGACAGCGGTCGGCATTCACGGATGCGCACGATTTCGCCGATCTTGCCCTTGTAGGCATTGGCCTCGTCGTGCGCGTGATACTTCTTCGATTTACGAATGAACTTCTTGTAGATCGGATGCTGAATACGACGCTCGACCTTCACGACGATGGTCTTGTCCATCTTGTCGCTGACGACGACGCCTTCCAGGATACGCTTCGGCATTTCGTGCTCCTTAACCGACGGCCTTTTCGCCCAGCACCGTCTTGATGCGGGCGATGTCGCGGCGCACCTGGCGCGCGCGGGCAGTCTTTTGCAGCTGGCCTCCAGCCTTCTGGAAACGCAGGTTGAACGCTTCCTTGCGAAGGTTGCCGAGCTCGTTCTTCAGCTCGTCCTTAGTCTTGGGGCGCAGATCGGTAGCCTTCATAGTCCTCTCCCTCAGCCTTCGGCGCCGATGCGGGCGACGAAGCGGGTCTTGATCGGCAGCTTCGCCGCGGCCAGCGCCAGGGCTTCCTTGGCGACCAGGACGGGCACGCCCTCGAGTTCGAACAGGATGCGGCCCGGCTTCACGCGCGCCGCCCAGAATTCGGGCGCGCCCTTGCCGGAGCCCATGCGGACCTCGGCCGGCTTCTTCGAGACCGGCACGTCCGGGAACACGCGGATCCAGACGCGACCGGCACGCTTCATGTGACGCGTGATGGCGCGGCGGGCAGCTTCGATCTGGCGCGCCGTCAGGCGATCCGGCTCCATCGCCTTCAGTCCATAGGAGCCGAAGTCGAGGTTGAAGCCGCCCTTGGCAGCGCCGCTGATACGGCCCTTGAAGGCCTTGCGGTACTTGGTGCGCTTGGGTTGCAGCATGGTGGGTTACGCGTCCCTCTGCTCGGTGCGCTCGACGCGGGCCGGCGTACGTTGCGGCGCGGCTTCCTCGGCGCGCTTGTCATGCGCCATCGGATCGTGCGCCATGATCTCGCCCTTGAACACCCAGACCTTGACGCCGCAGGTGCCGAAGGTGGTGAAGGCCGTGGCGGTGCCGTAGTCGACGTCGGCACGCAGCGTATGCAGCGGCACGCGACCTTCACGGTACCATTCCATGCGGGCAATCTCAGAACCGCCGAGGCGCCCGGAGCAGTTGATGCGGATGCCGAGCGCGCCCAGGCGCATCGCCGACTGCACGGCGCGCTTCATGGCGCGACGGAAAGCGACGCGGCGCTCGAGCTGCTGGGCGATGTTCTCGGCGATCAGCGTGGCATCGACCTCGGGCTTGCGGATCTCGACGATGTTCAGGGCCACTTCGCCCTTCGTCATCTTGGCGAGGTCGCTGCGCAGCTTCTCGATATCGGCGCCCTTCTTGCCGATCACCACGCCCGGACGAGCGGTGTGGATCGTGACACGGGCGCGCTTGGCCGGACGCTCGATGATGATCTTCGCGACGCCGGCCTGGGCCAGCCGCTCGCGCAGTACCTTGCGGATGTGGATGTCCTCATGGAGCATCTTCGAGTACTCGGCGCCTTCGGCGTACCAGCGCGAGTCCCAGGTCCGGTTGATGCCGAGCCGCAGGCCGATCGGATTGACCTTCTGACCCATTACTTGTCCTCCGCCTCGGCCCGCTCACGCACCACGATGGTGAGGTGAGCGAACGGCTTGACGATGCCCGCCGCACGGCCGCGACCGCGCGTCTGGAAACGCTTCATGACCAGGCCCTTGCCGACCGACGCCTCGGCGACGACCAGACGGTCGACGTCGAGATTGTGGTTGTTCTCGGCGTTGGCGATGGCCGAACTGAGAGCCTTCTTCACGTCGCGGGCGATCCGCTTCTTGGAGAAGGTGAGTTCGTTGACCGCGGTTGCGACCCTCTTGCCACGGATCGTGGCGGCTACGAGGTCAAGCTTGCGCGGGCTGATGCGCACGGCGCGCAGAACAGCTTTGGCTTCGTTGTCCGCCTCACGGCGGGGAGCGGATGGCTTGCTCATCGCGCGTTAATCCTTCGACACTTTCTTGTCACCGGCATGGCCGGTGAAGGTGCGGGTCGGCGAGAATTCGCCGAGCTTGTGACCGACCATTTCCTCGGTGACGTTCACCGGGATGAACTTCCTGCCGTTGTAGACGCCGAACGTCAGGCCGACGAACTGCGGCAAGATCGTTGAACGACGCGACCACGTCTTGATCACTTCGCTGCGGATACCTCCGCGCGACTTCTCGGCCTTCTTGATCAGGCTGCCTTCGACGAAGGGGCCCTTCCAAACGGAGCGTGCCACTGTCTATCTCCTAGCGCGTCGCATGCCGGCGGCGGATAATCATCTTGTCCGTCGCCTTGTTCTTGCGTGTCTTCTTGCCCTTGGTCGGCTTGCCCCACGGCGTCACCGGATGACGGCCACCCGAGGTACGGCCTTCGCCGCCGCCGTGCGGATGATCGACCGGGTTCATGACGACGCCGCGGACGGTCGGGCGACGTCCGAGCCAACGCTGGCGGCCGGCCTTGCCGATGACGATGTTCTGGTTGTCGGGGTTCGACACCGCGCCGACGGTGGCCAGGCACTCGCCAGGCACCAGGCGCAGCTCACCCGAACTCAGTTTGATCTGGGCATAGCCCGCGTCCTTGCCGACGAGCTGGGCATAGTTGCCAGCGGAACGAGCCAGCTGGCCACCGCGGCCCTTCTTCAGCTCGACATTGTGCACGATCGTGCCGACCGGCATGTTGGCGAGCGGCATGGCATTGCCCGGCTTGATGTCGACGCGCTCGCCCGAGACGACCTCGTCGCCTGCCTTCAGGCGCTGCGGCGCCAGGATGTAGGCCAGCTCACCGTCGCTGTACTTCACCAGGGCGATGAACGCCGTCCGGTTGGGGTCATATTCCAGGCGCTCGACCGTCGCGGTCACGTCGAATTTGCGACGCTTGAAGTCGATGATGCGCAGGCGACGCTTGTGACCGCCACCCATGTGGTAGCTGGTGATGTGGCCGTGGTTGTTACGGCCACCGGTGTTGTGCTTGCCGCGCGTCAACTCCTTGACCGGCTTGCCCTTCCAGAGGCCGGTGCGGTCGACGATGACCAGCTGTCGCAGGGACGGCGTGATCGGCTTGTATGTTTTCAAGGCCATTGTTTTATCTCCCGTCCTACAGGCCCGTGGTCACGTCGATCTTGTGACCCTCGACCAGCGAGACGATCGCCTTCTTCCAGTCGCTCCGCACGCCGGGACGGCCGCGGAATACCTTGCTCTTGCCCTTGACCGTGACGGTGTTGACCGCCTTGACCTTGACCTTGAACAGTCCTTCGATGGCCTGCTTGATCTCGGGCTTGGTCGCATCGGCGGCAACCTTGAAGGTCACCTGGCTATGCTCCGAACCGTTGGTCGTCTTCTCGGTGATCAGCGGCGCACGAATCACTTCGTACATGCGCAGGCGCGAGACGGTTTGGGGAATGTACCGCTTGGCGCTCATTGCAGACGCTCCTCGAGATGCTTAACGGCATCCTTGGTAAGCACCAACGTATCGCGGCGCAGGATGTCGTAGACGTTCGCGCCCTGCTGCGGCAGCACATCGACATGGGCGATGTTGGATGCGGCGCGCGCGAAGTTGGTGTCGATCTCTGCGCCGCCGATCACCAGGACGCTGGTGACGCCGAGCTTGCCGAAGTGCCCCTTGAGCTGGGCGGTCTTGGGTTCGGCGAGCGTGGCACTGTCGACCACGATCAGCTTGCCCTCGGCCGCCTTGGCGGACAGCGCGGTGCGCAGCGCGAGCTTGCGGACCTTCTTGGGCAGGTCGCTGGCATGGCTGCGCACGACGGGACCGAACGCCTTGCCGCCACCGCGGAACTGCGGCGCCGCCTCGTTGCCGTGGCGGGCGCGACCGGTGCCCTTCTGGGCGTACATCTTCTTGGCGGTCGCCGTGATCTCGGAGCGACCCTTGGTCTTGTGCGTGCCCTGCTGGCGGCGCGAGAGCTGCCACACGACGCAACGCTGCAGGATGTCCTTGCGGACGGGAACGGCGAACACCGCATCGGCGAGATCGATCTCGCCGGCGCTTTCGCCTTCAATGGTTTTGACCGCGATCTTCATGACCTGATCCTTAAGCCTGCGAAGCGGCGTCAGCCGCCGGAGCCGCCGCCTCGGCAGCAGCCTTGCGCAGGCCGGCCGGGTAGGGAGCGTCCTTGTGACGGGCGCGCTTGGAGGCGTCCTTGACGATGATGTAGCCGTTGGCCGGGCCGGGAACGGCGCCGGACACCAGCAGCAGGCCCTTCTCGTCGTCGACGGCGACGACCTTGAGGTTCTGCGTGGTCACGCGCTCGTGGCCATAGTGACCGGCCATCTTCTTGCCGGGGAAGGTACGGCCGGGATCCTGCCGGTTACCGGTGGAACCATGCGAACGGTGCGAGACGGACACGCCGTGGCTGGCCTCGAGGCCGTGGAAGTTCCAGCGCACCATCGAGCCGGTGAAGCCGCGACCGATCGTGGTTCCGACGACGTCGACGAACTGGCCCGGCACGAAGTGGCTGGGCACCAGCTCGGCGCCGACTTCGAGGACGGCATCCTTGGCAACCCGGAACTCGACGAGCTTCTTCTTCGGCTCGACCTTGGCCTTGGCGAAGTGACCGCGCATCGGCTGGGTCACGTTCTTTACCTTGGCCTTGCCGTAGCCGAGCTGCACAGCGATGTACTTGTCCTTCTCTTCCGAGCGGACAGCGACAACCTGCAGCTGATCCACCTTCAGAACGGTGACGGGCACATGTTCCCCAGCGTCGTTGAAGACGCGGGTCATGCCGACCTTCTGGGTGACGAGACCGCAACGCATGGTCTTCTTCCTTCTTTCCTGGTCCGCTCTAGGCGCCGAGCTTGATTTCGACGTCCACGCCCGAGGCGAGGTCGAGCTTCATCAGCGCGTCCACGGTCTGCGG
>JABMNB010000088.1 GCA_013205335.1 Rhodospirillales bacterium | reverse complement strand
CCGTGCCTAATGTGATGTGATTAAGGGCGGACGCAGTGGGCAAATCCAGTCATCCTGAGCGCAGCGAAGGATCTCCCGTCGGCTAGAGAGTCTTTTGGTTGCTCCGTTAGGTCCTTCGCTGCGCTCAGGACGATAATGCGGGCCTCTACTGCCCTTTCAGCCGCGCCACGTCCTCTTCAAGTTCCTTGATCCGCTGGGCGAGCCGGTCGACGGCCGGGGCGATTTCAGCTTCGCTGTAACGCGGAACGATATGCTGCCGGCAATTGATGTCCCAGGCTTCGATCGTGAAGGCGATCGCCCGCTGGGGCCGCGCGCGGTAGCTCGGGTCGACGAGGCGCTCCATCAATTCGAGGTCGCCCTCGACGACGCGGGCGCGGCCCCACAGTTTCAGCCGCTGCTGCGTCGCGAAGTGCAGGATGAAGATGTGGGCGCGGTCGTTTTCGCGAAGATGGCCCAGGGAAATGTACTGGTGGTTGCCCGCGAAGTCGGCGAACGCCAGCGTATGGCTGCCGATCGGCTTCAGGAAACCCGGAGGCCCGCCGCGGTGCTGTATATAAGGTCTGCCGTCGGCGCTGGCCGTCGCAAGGAAGAAGGTGTCGATGACGCCGAGGAACTGGCGGAGATCGTCGGTGATCTCCGTGTTCCACGTCCGGCCCTCGAACTGGGCGCGCGACCCGAGACGCGTCTGCTCCGCCTTGACCGCCGGCGAGAACATCACGTCTTCGGGAGCGCTCATCCCAGCCGCTCCATCGCTACCCCAGTTTCTTGCCGAGCTGGCCGGCTACTTCCTGGATGAACTGCCAGGCGACGCGACCCGAGCGGGACCCGCGCGTGATCGACCATTCAACGGCCTGCTTGCGCAGCGTCTCGGGCGGCACGTCGAGCTTGTAGAACTCGGCATAGCCTTCGATCATCGCGAAGAACGTGTCCTGATCGGCATTGTGGAAGCCCAGCCACAGGCCGAAACGGTCGGAGAGCGAGACCTTCTCCTCGACGGCTTCGGAGGGATTGATGGCCGTCGAGCGCTCGTTCTCGATCATGTCGCGCGGCATCAGGTGGCGCCGGTTCGACGTCGCATAGAAGACCACGTTGTCCGGCCGGCCCTCGATGCCGCCGTCCAGCACGGCCTTCAGCGATTTGTAGGCGGCGTCCTGGCCGTCGAAGGAAAGGTCGTCGCAGAACACGATGAAGTGGCGACTGGAATCGCGGATCATGGTGAGCAGGGCGGGCAGGGACGGAATGTCCTCGCGATGAATCTCGATGAGCGCCAGCGGCCCGGGCGGTCCGCCCATCTCGCGGTTCACATGGGCGTGGACCGCCTTGACGATCGAACTCTTGCCCGCGCCCCGCGAGCCCCAGAGCAGCGCATTGTTTGCCGGCAAGCCCCTGGCAAAACGGCGTGTATTCTCGACCAGCGTCTCCTTTTGCCGGTCGATACCGACCAGGAGATCGAGGTTTACTCGGTTTACCCTGGGGACCGCCTCGAGGCGGTGGCCGGCCGCATGCCAGACATAGGCTTCGGCTGCATTGATGTCGGCGCCGGGGGGAGTAGGCGGTGCCAGACGGTCGAGCGCTGCCGCAATGCGTGAAATAGTGTCTTTAAGTTCTTGATCCATCGTCGCCGGCTGCTGAAAAGGGGGCGACCATATCCCCCTCCGCTTGCATTGCAAAGCGGGCCGAGACAGCTATAGTCCGCGCGCTTTTTCGACGGCCGGAAGACTCGGGAGCAGAAGATGTTTATTTCGCAGGCGTGGGCGCAGGGTACGGGTGGCGGCAGCGGGGATTTCCTCGTTCAGCTCTTCCCGCTGATCCTCATCTTCGTCGTTTTCTACTTCCTTCTGATCCGTCCGCAGCAGGCCAAGGTGCGTGCCCAGCGCGAGATGCTGTCCGGTGTGAAGCGCGGCGACCGCGTCGTCACCGGTGGCGGCATCATCGGTCTGGTCACCAAGGTGATCTCCGACAACGAGGTCCAGGTGGAACTTGCCGAGGGCGTGCGGGTTCGCATCATCAAGCAGACGATCACCGATATCGTGACGCGCGG
>JABMNB010000782.1 GCA_013205335.1 Rhodospirillales bacterium | reverse complement strand
TGGCTCACCACCGCGCCGCCCTTCTGCGCCATGCCGAGCTGGTCGAGCACGGTGACACCCTTGCCCTCGATGTGGGCGGCCACGCCCATGATGGCGCCGATGGTGA
The DNA here is from genome assembly GCA_013205335.1 of Rhodospirillales bacterium. Taxonomy (GTDB): domain Bacteria; phylum Pseudomonadota; class Alphaproteobacteria; order Reyranellales; family Reyranellaceae; genus Reyranella. The sequence goes on along the minus strand of JABMNB010000782.1, from coordinate 3,617 downwards.
CGACGCCGGTGCCGCCGATGCCGGTGATGAGGACGCCGTAGGGCTTGTCCACGACCGACGGCAAAGTCGGCGCGGCCGGCATCTCCGGTTCAGGCGCGGCGACGCCGTCGGTCTTCTTCGCGGTCACCGCCTTGCCCTTCTTCAGCGTGCCGCCCTCGACGCTCACGAAGGAGGGGCAGAAGCCGTTCTGGCAGGAGAAGTCCTTGTTGCAGGAGGACTGGTCGATGGCGCGCTTGCGGCCGAACTCGGTCTCGACCGGCACGACCGAGAGGCAGTTCGACTTCACGGAGCAGTCGCCGCAGCCCTCGCACACCGCCTCGTTGATGAAGAGGCGCTTGTTGGGATCGGGGAAGGTGCCGCGCTTGCGGCGGCGGCGCTTCTCGGCGGCGCAAGTCTGGTCGTAGATCAGCACCGAGACGCCCTTGACCTCGCGCAGCTCGCGCTGGACCTCGTCGAGCTGGTCGCGGTGATGGAAGGAGACGCCCGGCGCCCAGGGCGTGCCGCCCGGGTACTTGTCCGGCTCGTCGCTGACCAGTGCGATACGGCCCACGCCCTCGGCATGAACCTGCTGGCTGATCGTCCAGGGATGGACGTTGCCGTCGTGCGGCTGGCCGCCGGTCATGGCGACGGCGTCGTTGTAGAGGATCTTGTAGGTGATGGTGGTGTTGGTCGCGACCGCGTGACGGATCGCAAGATAGCCGGAATGGAAATAGGTGCCGTCGCCCAGGTTCTGGAAGACGTGCGGCATGTCGGTGAAGTGGCTGGCGCCGACCCACGGCGCGCCCTCGGCGCCCATGTGGGTGAAGGTCTTGGTGTTGCGCTCCATGCCGATGGCGAGCGTATGGCAGCCGATGCCCGCCATCGCCATCGAACCGTCGGGCACCTTGGTCGAGCTGTTGTGCGGGCAGCCGGAGCAGAAATAGGGGACGCGGGCGAGGCCGGCCTCGTTGCGGACCTGGCGGCCGGCGCGGCGCTTCAGCGCCTCGAAGCGTTCCTTGGTCCGGCTGCTGAACGAGTCGAGGCCGAAGCGGGCGACGATGGCCGAGGCGATCTCGAAGGGCGTCAGCTCGCCGTCGGTCTTGAGCAGCATCTGGCCGCGCTCGTCGGTCTTGCCGACCACGACGGGGCGGCGGTCGGCCGGGGCGTTGAACAGCGCCTCCTTGAGCTGCTGCTCGATCAGGTTGCGCTTCTCCTCGATGACCAGGATCTCGCGCTTGCCGGCGGCGAAGGCCGTGGCGCCCTCGGTTTCCAGCGGCCAGACCAGGCCGACCTTGTAGATGGCGAGGCCCAGGCGCTCGGCCTCTTCGTCCGCGATGCCCAGCTCGTCCAGCGCCTGGCGCACGTCGAGATAGGACTTGCCGACCGTGACAATGCCGAAGCGGGCGTCGGGACGGCCGAGCATCAGGCGGTCGAGCTTGTTGGCGCGCCAGTAGGCCAGCGCCGCCGGTTGCTTGATCGTAACGACGCGACGCTCCTGGCCCAGCCAGTCGTCGGGCCAGCGGATGTGCACGCCGTCGGGCGGCAGGACGAAGTCGGTGGGGGTGTGGATCTCGACGCGGTGCGGGTCGATGTAGACCGAGGCCGAGCTGTCGACCGTCTCGCTCAGGACCTTGAAGGCCACCCACAGGCCCGAATAGCGCGACATCGCGAAGGCATGCAGGCCCCAGTCGAGATATTCCTGGACGCCGGCGGGGTGAATGACCGGCATGCCGGCCGACATGAAGGCGGGCTCGCTCTGGTGGGCGACGGTCGAGGATTTCGCCATGTGGTCGTCGCCCGCGAGGGCCACGATGCCGCCGTGCCTGGAGGTGCCGGCATAGTTGGCGTGCTTGAAGACGTCGCCCGAGCGGTCGACGCCGGGTCCTTTGCCGTACCACATGCCGAACACGCCGTCGTAGCGCGCGCCGGGATAGAGGTGGATCTGCTGGGTGCCCCACAGGGCGGTGGCGGCGAGGTCCTCGTTGGTCCCGGGCTGGAACTCTATATGGCTCTTCTTGATGAACTTCTTGGCCTGCCACAGCGCCTGGTCGAAGCCGCCCAGCGGCGAGCCGCGATACCCGGAGATATAGCCGCCGGTGTTGAGGCCGGCCGCGAGGTCGCGCTGGCGTTGCATCATCGGGAGGCGCACCAGCGCCTGCGTCCCGGTGAGGTAAACGCGTCCGCGTTCGAGGATGTACTTGTCGTCCAGGGTCACCGCGAGGGCCATGGCAACCTTCCTGACATTTCAATCTGGGCACGGTAGCGACGTTTGCCCGCTGCAGGCAATGCGGAACGGCGCTGGAGTGTGAAAACGACGTTTTACATCCGCCTGTGGATGGTCGGGTGGGGTCGCCGTTTCACGGTGTCTCCTTTGGTTGAAATGTTGTAAGCGTCCGCCCGGCATGACTTCAGTCCTCGTTACAGGTGTCGCCGGTTTCATCGGCTCCCATGTCGCCCGAGCCCTGCTCGCGCGGGGAGAGACGGTCGTCGGAATCGACAATTTCAGCGACTACTACGATCCCGTGCTGAAGTTCGCCCGGCTGAAGCCGCTGCGCGAGACGGCGGGCTTCACCTTCATCGAGGCGGACATCTCCGACCGGGCGGCGATGCTGGAGCTGGCGGACCGCCATGGCGATCTCGACCGGATCGTCCACCTGGCGGCCCAGCCGGGCATCCGCCACTCCAAGATCGACCCCTATATCTACGTGCAGACCAACGTGATGGGGCATCTCGTCCTGCTGGAGCTGGCGCGCCGGCTCGGGCCGCAGCTCAGGCACCTGGTCTATGCCTCGTCGTCGTCGGTTTATGGCGGTAACGACAAGATCCCCTTCGCGGTCGGGGACCGGGTCGACCATCCGGTCTCCTTGTACGCCGCGACCAAGCGGTCCGGCGAGCTGATGACCGAGACCTATGTGCACCAGTACGGGCTCAGGGCGACCGGGCTGCGCTATTTCACGGTCTACGGACCGTGGGGCCGCCCCGACATGTCGCCCTATATCTTTGCCCGCGCGATCCACGAGGGCCGCCCGATCGAGCTCTATCACCACGGCATCCTGAAGCGCGATTTCAGCTACATCGACGATATCGTCGCCGGCACCGTGGCCGTTCTCGACAAGCCACCGGCCTCCGCCGGGCACCGGCTCTACAATCTCGGCGCCTCGCAAAGCGAGGAGATCCTCCATATCGTCTCGCTGTTCGAGAAGGCGCTGGGCAAGAAGGCGGTCATCGTGCTCAAGCCGGGCGAATTGGGCGACATGCAGGAAACCGCCGCGGACATCGACGACACGATCCGCGATTTCGACTGGTCCCCCAAGGTGACGGTCGACCGGGGCATTCCGCTCTTCGTCGACTGGTTCAAGGCCTACAACCGGCTCTGAGCCGAGCAAAGCTCGGCTCCCTGAGCGTCAGGACATCGCTTTGCGATGTCCGGGAGCGCCGAAGAAAGAGTGGCCGATCATGCCCCCTCCGTCGGCGAGTCCGCCGACGCCTCCCCATCTGAATGGGGAGGCGTTTTGAGGAACCTCGAAAACATGAGGGGGAAGGGCAGATCCATCCTCACCGGGCCGGAGCCTCCCGGCGACGGGCGAGATGCACAGTTCTGAGCCGGTCTTTCTCGAACCGGGAGGCGCAATAGATCG
>JABMNB010000087.1 GCA_013205335.1 Rhodospirillales bacterium | reverse complement strand
TTCGCTCAGGATGACAATATTGCTGTGCCTGGCGCAGTGCGCCGCTGCAGAAACGTTGTCATCCTGAGCGAAGCGAAGGACCCTTGCTGCGGTGTCAACGACCCGCGACGACCGGGGCCACCGAGCGCGCCATCGCCAGAAGGCGGCGGTCGGCCATCGCCTCGCCCATCAGCATGAAGCCCACGGGCAGTTCGCCTGCCGCATGGCACGGCAGACTGATGCCGCAGCGGTCGAGGAAATTGCCGACCGTGGTGTTGCGCAGCAGCAGCATGTTCTTCTTGGTGAAGCCGTCGGACGTCGACACTTCCGCGAGCGTCGGGGCCACGATGGCGCAGGTCGGCATGATCACCGCGTCGTAGTTCGAGGTGATGGCCGAGACGCGGCGGCAGAGATCGGCGCGCCTGGCCAGCAGTTCGATGTAGTCGGCCGCCGTCATGTCCTTGCCGCGCATGATGCGCGGGTGAACGAACGGGTCGTAGTCGTTGCCGCGACGGGCGATCAGCTCCCTGTGCCAGGCGTAGGCTTCCGACGCCGCGAAGCCGCCCTTGGCATTGATGACGGGCAGCTCGTTGAGTTCGGCGAGATCGATCTCTTCGATCTTCACGCCCTTGGCAGCCAACGCCTTGCAGGCGCGCTCGAATGCCTTGGCAACCGTCGGATCGAGTTCGTCCATCACGAAGTGCTTCGGAATGGCGAAGCGCAGGCCCGCGAGCGGCGCTGCGGCGGGAACCGAGATCGCCTCGGCCGCGAAGACGGCATCGACGATGGCGCAGTCCTCGACCGAGTTGGCGAGCGGCCCGATCGAGTCCAGCGAGGTCGAGAGCGGAATGACGCCGTCGATCGGCACGCGGCGCGCGGTCGGCTTGAAGCCCACCAGGCCGCAGACGGCGGCGGGAATGCGCACCGAGCCGCCGGTGTCGGTGCCCAGCGCCGCGACGGCCATGCGGTCGGCCACCGAGACGGCGGCGCCGGCGGAGGAGCCGCCCGGCACGCGCGTGCGATCGGCCGGATTGCCCGGCGTGCCATAGTGCGGGTTGAAGCCGACGCCCGAGAAGGCGAACTCGCTCATGTTGGTGCTGCCGACGATGACGGCGCCCGCGGCTCGCAGGCGCGCCACCACCGGCGCGTCGGCCGTGGCGGGCTTGGCATCGTCGAGCGCCCTCGAGCCGGACAGTGTCGTCTCGCCGGCGACGTCGCAGAGATTCTTGATCGAGACCGGGATGCCGGCGAGCGGCGAGGGCACCATGCCGGCCTTGCGCAGCGTGTCGCTTGCCTGCGCGGCGGCCATCGCCTGATCCCTCCAGACCTTTACGAAGGCGCGCTTGCCTTCGCCCTTCGGATCCTCGATGCGGGCGAGGGCTTCCTCGGTGAGCGTGCGGGAGGTGGTGTGGCCGGCGGCCAGATCCGCAGCGAGTTGGGTGATCGTCGGGTTGGCCATAGGAGTCCTTATTTGCCGCGGTTCTGGACGAGATCGTCGACGACCATCGGATCGGCGAGGGTCGACGTGTCGCCGAGGTTGCTGAAATCGTTCTCGGCGATCTTGCGCAGGATGCGGCGCATGATCTTGCCCGAGCGGGTCTTGGGCAGGCCGGGCGCCCACTGGATTGCGTCGGGCGTGGCGATCGGGCCGATCTCCTTGCGCACCCAGGCGACCAGCTCCTTGCGCAGCTCCTCGGAGGGCTGCTGGCCGGCCTTCAGGGTGACATAGGCGTAGATGCCCTGCCCCTTGATGTCGTGCGGGAAGCCGACCACCGCGGCCTCGGCCACCTTGGTGTTGGCGACCAGCGCGCTTTCGACTTCGGCCGTGCCGATGCGATGGCCCGAAACATTGATCACGTCATCGACGCGACCCGTGATCCAGTAGTAGCCGTCCTCATCGCGGCGCGCGCCGTCGCCGGTGAAGTACTTGCCGGGATAGGTCTTGAAGTAGGTCTCGATGAAACGCTGGTGGTCGCCATAGACCGTGCGCATCTGGCCTGGCCAGGAATTGATCAGGCAGAGATTGCCGGTACAGGCGCCTTGCAACTCGTTGCCCTCGACATCGACCATCACCGGCTGCACGCCGAAGAAGGGCTTGGTCGCCGAGCCGGGCTTCAGCGCCGTCGCGCCGGGCAGCGGCGTGATCAAAATGCCGCCGGTCTCGGT
>JABMNB010000086.1 GCA_013205335.1 Rhodospirillales bacterium | reverse complement strand
GCGCATGATCAACCGTCTGGGCGACCCGACCTCGGGCCGCATCCTGTTCGGCGATACCGATGTCACGGCACTGCGCGGCCGCGCGTTGCGCGCGTGGCGCGCCCGCTGCGCCATGATCTTCCAGCAGTTCAACCTTGCCGGCCGGCTCGATGTCCTGACCAACGTCATGATGGGCCGTCTCAGCTATGTCGGCACGCTGCCGGCCCTTCTCAATCTGTGGAGCGAGCACGACCGCGCCGTTGCGCTGTCCAGTCTCGACCAGTTCGACATGGCCGGCTTGGCGGCCCAGCGAGCCGACACCCTGTCGGGTGGCCAGCAGCAGCGGGTCGCCATCGCGCGGGCGCTCGTGCAGGAGCCCGACATGATCCTGGCGGACGAGCCGATCGCGTCGCTCGATCCGCGCAACACCAAGGTGGTCATGGACGCGCTGCAGCGCATCAACAAGCAATTCGGAATCACGGTGATCTGCAACCTGCATTCACTCGATACGGCTCGTGCCTACTGCGATCGGCTGATCGGCATGGCTCAGGGTCGCGTGGTGTTCGATGACGTACCGCAAGCCCTCACCGACGGGGTTGCCCGCGAACTGTATGGGCTGGATGCCGGTGAGATCATGGATACCGCGGGCACGGCTTTGCCCGCTCCTGCCACCACCTATCGGCCCTCCCTCGCAGTCGCCTGAAGCCGGGACGCTGCGCCAAATCACGCTATCCAGACGGAGTAACATCATGATCAAGCGTCGTTCAATTCTCGCCTCGACGGCGGGTCTGCTTCTCGCCGTGCCCTTCGCTGCGAATGCTCAGGACTGGAAAGCCAAGTATCCCGAGATCGTCATGGCCGTCGTTCCGGCCGAGAACGCCGGCGGCGTCCTCGACCGCTTCGGGCCGTTCGTCAAATATCTCGAGAAGGAACTCGGCACCAAGGTCACCCTGCGCGTCGCCAACGACTATACCGCGGTGATCGAGGGTCAGAAGAACCGCCAGATCCACATCGGCTTCTATGGTCCCGGTTCCTACGCCCGCGCCTACGCCGTCTCGGGCGGCAACACGGTGGCTTTCGGAACCACGCAGAACCAGGACGGCTCGATCGGCTACTACTCGGTCGTCTATGTGAAGGCCGACAGCCCGTACAAGAATCTCGATGACCTGAAGGGCAAGAAGCTGGGGCTGGTCGATGTCGAGTCGACGTCCGGCTACAAGGCGCCGGTCTTCTTCATGAATCGCGAGGGCAAGGCACCGGACAAATATTTCTCGGTGGCCCAGGTGACCGGCAGCCACGAGAACGCGGTGCTGGCCATGACGCAAGGCACGGTCGATGCGGCCACCAACTGGTGGAATTCCGACACCGACTCCAACCTTACGCGCATGATCAACAAGGGCATGCTCAAGAAGGCCGACGGTTCGCCGATGAAGTACGAGGACTTCCGCATCGTCTGGAAGTCGCCGCTGCTTGCCGGATCGCCCTTTGCCTATCTCAATGACATGCCCGACGACCTCAAGAAGGCAATCGCGGACGCCTTCTACAACGCCCACAAGAAGGACAAGGCTGCGTTCGACAAGCTGTCCGACGGCAAGGACCTCGCCTTCGTTCCGGTGGGCCATAAGGACTATCTGGAGTTCATCGAGCTCAACAAGTATCTTGAGGAACTGCGCCGCAAGAAGGGCTGACCGTTCGCCGACACAGATGTGACGGATCAGATGGCGAAGACCCTGGCGATATTGCCGCCGGCGCAACTTGCGCCGTTGGCCGATGCCTATAGTGCCGCGATGGCGGTCAAGCGACGCTGGACCATCGGCGGTCTCGTGCTGCTGGTGGTATTCACCCTGTTGTCGGCATGGGCCGGCCAGGTCGATCTCGTGAAATTCTGGACGGGGCTGCCGCGGTTCGCCAGCTACTTCTACGATATCGTGCCGCGTCTGCGCTTCGAGACGTTCGCCGCCGACATGGTCGAGTGGTTCTGGAATTTCGATGGCTGGCTTGCGCTCCTGCTGGACACGTTGCTGGTCGCCTACGTCGGCACGCTGGCGGGGGTGCTGGCGGGATTCGTCCTCTGCTTCCTGGCCTCCGCAAACCTCACAAAGTCGACCCCGGTGCGGTTCATCGCGCGGCGTTCGCTCGAGTTCTGCCGGACTTTCCCCGAAATCGTCTTCGCCCTGATGTTCGTGTACGCCTTCGGCTTCGGTCCGATGCCGGGGGTCCTCGCCATCGCGATCCACACCGCGGGCGCGCTGGGCAAGCAATTCTCGGAAGTCGTCGAGAATGTCGACATGCACCCGGTCGAAGGCCTGACGGCGAGTGGTGCGAACTATGTCGAAGCCATCCGGTTCGGCGTGGTGCCGCAGGTGCTGTCGAATTTCGTCAGCTATTCCCTGCTGCGGTTCGAGATCAACGTGCGCGGTGCGACCGTGCTCGGCTTCGTCGGCGCCGGCGGCATCGGCAAGGAGCTGATCTCGTCGATCCGGCAGTTCTACTACGCCGATGTGAGCGCGATTCTGGTCATCATCATAGGTACGGTCTTCCTGATCGACTGGCTGACCGAGATGCTGCGTCATCGGTTGCTCGGTATTGAAGGAGACGCTCGATGAGCGAGCCGGCGAGACCGATGCGCGGCCTCGGCGAAGCCGATCGATCCGAGCTGAAACGCCGGTACCCGCAGGCTTTCCAGGCGCCGATCGCCGAGCGGTGGCTTTCGCTGGCGATCGTCGTCGGCGGAGCCGCCCTCGCAATCTATACTCTGTGGCGCTTCGGCTTTTCGCCGGCGAAATTCATCGACGGGTTGGACAAGCTGGGCATCGTCGCGGTGTTGATGATGCCGCCCGATCCCGGCAGCCAGCTGTGGAACTACGCCTCGGCCCTCGCCGAAACCCTGGCCATTGCATTCCTCGGCACATTGGGCTCGGCGATCCTGGCACTTCCCATGGGCATGCTTGCCGCGAACAACGTCGTCGCCAATCGCATCGTCCATTTCGCCAGCCGCAGGTTTCTCGACACGATACGCGGCGTCGATACGCTGATCTGGGCCCTGATCTGGATCAACGTGGTGGGTCTCGGGCCCTTCGCCGGCATCCTGGCCATCATGACCTCGGACTTCGGCTCGTTCGGCAAGCTGTTCTCGGAAGCGATCGAGGCATCGGATCGCAAGCCCGTCGATGGCGTCCTGTCAGCCGGAGGATCGAGGCTGCACAGCTTTCGCTTCGGCATTCTGCCGCAGGTGCTGCCCGTGCTGATGAGCCAGGTCCTCTACTATTTCGAAAGCAACACGCGCTCTGCCACCATCATCGGCATCGTCGGTGCGGGCGGCATCGGTCTCTATCTTGCGAACGAGATCGCCCAGGCGGAGTGGCAACGGGTGGCTTTCATCATCCTGATGATCCTGGTTACCGTCTCCGCGATCGACTGGGTGTCGAGCAAGCTCCGCCTCGCCATGATCGGCCGCCGTTCGGGAGCGACCGCTTGAGCGATTGCATGCAGGGGGCGCAGGCGCAGCCCCGCTATGCACTCTATTACGCGCCGCGCGCGGAAGAGGCGCTGGCGGTGGCCGCCAGCCGATGGCTTGGCCGCAACGCCGATACGGGCGAGGCGCGCGACATCGTCCCGATGAGCGATGTTTCCCATGAGCGCCTCTGCGCCATCGTGGCCGATCCGCGGCTCTACGGTTTTCACGGCACGCTGAAGCCGCCGATCGCCCTGGTCGAGGGTGCTACCGAGCGTGACTTCCTCGATGCCGTCGGCTCGCTGGCGGCGACGGAACGCCAGATCGACGTGGCGGCCTTGGAACTGGCCGAGCTGCAGGACTTTCTGGCTCTGGTGCCGTCGGGTCGTTGCGCCGCGCTGCAGGATTTTTCGGACCGCTGCGTCGTGGAGTTCGACGAGTTTCGCCGTCCCGCCGACGAGGCCGAACTGGCGCGCCGGCGTGCGGCCGGCCTGACTCAGCGGCAGGAGGATCTGCTGCTGCGCTGGGGCTATCCCTACGTCCTCGAGCAGGGCCGCTTCCACCTCACGCTCACCGGGCGGGTGCAGGACCCGCGCGAACGCGGCGTGATCCAGGGCGAGCTGCGTCGGCGCTTCATGGCGTTCATCGACCGGCCGCTGGCCGTGCGCGACCTTTGCGTCTTCCGTCAGCCGGCGCCGGGACGGCCCTTCACGGTGCTGGCGCGGTTCAGGCTCGGCGGAGGGCGGCGCCTGGCCACTCAAGTCTGGAGAGCAGCCTGACGAAGGCCGAGGCGGCCTCGTCGAGAGTGCCGTCGTTGACGATCGTCACCAGACGCGGGTCGTCGATCTCATAGGCATCGGCACGCTGAAGCCGCTCCGCCGCCTCGATCGAGGATTCGCGACCGCGGCCGGCGAGGCGCTGTTTCAGGCGTTCGGCGGGCGCGGTGATCAGGACGGGGTGGGCCTGCGAGTCGAGGCCGCCGGTCCTCAGGAAATGGTCGCGCGAGCCGCTCACCACGACGGTCATGCCAGAGGCCCGCCAGTCGTGGATCTCCCGGCCGAGGGCGTAGTCGTTGCCGTGGGCATTCCAGTGATAGGCAAACAGGCCGTAGGCGCGACGCGTGGCGAATTCCTCGCGCGTGACCGCGACATGGTTCTCGCCGCCGGCATCGGCCGGCCGGGTGATGTAGCGGTGTGCAAAAACTACGGGTGCTCCGGGCGGCAAAAGGGCCCGTGCGCGCCCGAGGACCGAGTCCTTGCCGGCACCTGAAGGCCCCATGACGTAGACCAGCGAGCCTTCCATGCCTGTGTTTCCTTGCCCGTCTTCTGTTGCCCGTCTTCTGTTGCCCGTCTTCTGTTGCTCGTCTTCTCTTTCTCGTCTCCAGGGATCAGACGACGCGTTCGCCCTCACGCCACACGGCGCGCACGACGGCCGCGCCGTCGATGGTGCGAACGCGCACCAGGTCGGCGCGGCGTTCGGGAGCGATCTCGCCGCGGTCGCCGAGGCCGACGGCACGTGCCGGATTGAGCGACGCCAGCCGTACCGCCTGGGGCAGCGATATGCCGATGCCGGACGACGGCAGCTTGAACACGCTTTCCATGAGGCTCGCCGGCACATAGTCCGACGACAGAATGTCGACATGGCCGGCGCGCAGCAGGTCGATGGCGGCGATGTTGCCGGAGTGCGAACCGCCCAGCACCAGGTTGGGTGCGCCGACCAGGACCGCGAGACCTGCATCGGACGAGGCCTGGGCGGCTTCGCGGGTGGTCGGAAACTCGGCGATCGTCATGCCGTTGGCGACGGCCTCCCGGACGTGGCCGTGGGTCGCGTCGTCGTGGCTGGCGATCGGCAGGGCGCGCGCCTGGGCGCGGCTGACGATCTCGCTGCGATGCTTTGCAGCATTGCGATGGTGAAGCTCCGTGACGCGGGCCGAGAACTCCTCGAACTGCGCGTCGGTCATCGCATACTTGCCCTTGTAATACTGCTTCAGTTTCTCCGGATCGAGGAACTGGCGCTGCCCCGGCGTGTGGTCGTTGATCGACACCAGGCCGACCAGCGGCAGGTCGATCCACTTGTCGACGGCTTCGACGGCATCGTCGGCGGTGATCTCGCACCTGAGATGGATGCGGTGCTCCGCCCGCGTCATGCGCCGGTCGGTGGCAAGGCACACGGCCTCGATCATGCGTTCGCGATTGCTCACCCGGTCCGACTTGTCGTGGACATCGCCCAGAGCCAGCGAGTCGAACACCGTCGTGATGCCGGCGGCGCTGATCTGGGTATCGTGCGCCATGACCGCCGACACGCTCGGCCATTTCACGCCCGGCCTCGGGGCGAAGTGCTTCTCCATGTTGTCGGTGTGCAGCTCGACCAGGCCGGGCACGAGATAGTCGCCCTCGAGGTCGATTGCGCCGGCGGCGTGCGACCGCTCGGTGGCGATCTCGGCGATTCGGCCGTCGCGCACGACGACGGTGCCGTCGAATTCGGCATCGGCCGTGACCACGCGGGCGTTGGTCAGGATGGTCTCGAGGCTCATGTGGAAACTCCGGCCGTCTGGGCGGGGGAAACGACTTCGTGGACACGGGTCGCGACCGCATCGCGCACGTCGGTGTCATGGAAGATGCCGACGATGGCGGCGCCGGCGTCACGACGCTGGCAGATGAGGTCGACCACGCCGTCGCGGTTGGCGACGTCGAGCGAGGCCGTCGGCTCGTCGAGCAGCAGGATCGGATAATCGACGCTCAGCGAGCGGGCGATGTTGACGCGCTGCTGCTCGCCGCCCGAGAAGGTCGCGGGCGGCAGCGCCCACAACCGGGCGGGAATGCCGAGCATGCCCAGCAGAAACTCGGCCCGCCGGCGCGCTTCGGCCGGATCGGTGCCGCGCCGCCGCAGCGGCTCGGCCACGACATCGGCGGCCGAGACCCGCGGGATCACGCGCAGGAACTGGCTGACGTAGCCCATGGTGCGGTGACGCACGTCGAGCACGGTGCGCGGCTCGGCGCCGACCAGCTCGATCCAGGCATCGTCCTGGCGCACGCGGATCGAGCCCGTATCCGCGCGATAGTTGCCGTACAGCGAGCGCAGCAGCGTGCTCTTGCCGGCGCCCGACGGGCCGACCAGCGCGACGCATTCGCCGGGCGACACCGCCAGCGACACGTCGCGCAGCACGGGAAGCGCAAGGTCGCCCTGGGCATGGACGACGAACGACTTGCTGAGACGGGAGACGCGCAGGACGGGCTGGGAGGAGGTCATGTGCGCGTCAGACCGGCAGGATCGAGGCGACGAGCATCTGGGTGTAGGCATGCTGCGGATCGTCGAGCACCTGGTCGGTCAGGCCATGCTCCACGACCGTGCCGCCCTGCATCACCATCAGACGGTGCGTCAGCAGACGCGCGACGCCGAGATCGTGGGTCACCAGCACGGCCGACAGATGCAGCCCCTCGACGAGGCCGCGCAGCAAGTCGAGGATGCGGGCCTGCACCGAGACGTCGAGGCCGCCGGTCGGCTCGTCCATGAAGACCAGCCGCGGATTGCTCACGAGGTTGCGGGCGATCTGCAAACGCTGGCGCATGCCGCCGGAATAGG
>JABMNB010000781.1 GCA_013205335.1 Rhodospirillales bacterium | reverse complement strand
CTCGAACAGTTCTCTCGGCACCGAGACCTCGGCCATCTGGAAGACGGCGTAGCGGGCGTGGCGCACGACCTTGGCACCGATTTTTATCAGCTTCTCTCGCAGGCTGGTCAACGACCACTGCGCGACCGCCTCTGGCAGGGCCAACGTCCGCATGAAGTTGGCGAGATTGGAGGCCAGCGCGTGCAACTGAAGACGCACCGCATTGGCGGCGAACGAGCAGCATTACAGACGCGTCCACTTGGTCGCGGTTACGAATTGGCGATCAACGTTAAGGCCGCCAAAGCACTTGGCTTGACGGTGCCGCTGGGCTTGCTCAGGCACGCCGACGGAGTGATCGAATAGCGAAGCCCGTTGCTGCGGTGAGAACTGTCTCAATTGGCACTAAGCGGATGAACCAGTAGATGGTACCGATGTCTGAAAATGAGGTGGAAGCAGACGCGGCAGACTACATTTATGGGTTTTGACCCTAGTCTCTCCAGTCATGCTCGCGGTCCGGAAGACTCATTGTCTCGCCTTCCCGCCCGGCACGAAGTCGTCCGGGGCGCCGGGCGGGATCGGCGGATGGATCTTGAGGCTCTCCTGGAACGCCTCGATCAGGCGCCGGATCGGGCCGCGCACCCAACCGCCCTCCATGTTGGCGTCGGTCTCCTCCTTGGGATCCTGCACGAGGTTGAAGAGATACGGCGTCTCCAGCTTGATCGGCCCTTCGTTCGGCTCGACCTCCCACATCAGGTGCATCTTCCAGTCGCGCCATTTGACGGCCCGCAGCTCGGTCTTAATGTAGTAGGGAAACCCGTCGCGTGCCGACTTCGGCTGCTCGCCGAGGAAGAAGCCGAGCTGGTCGATGCCGTCGATCGGCCGGTCGGCCGGTAGCAGTGCGCCGGCAACCTTGGCCAGCGTCGGATAGAGATCGGTGATGTGCAGCACCTCTGTCGTGCGACTCGGCGCGATGCGGCCCGGCCACCGCAGGATGAAGGGAACCCGAAGCCCGCCTTCCATGGCCGTGTGATAGGTGCCGCGCCACGGCCCCGCGGTGCCGCGCCACGGCCGCCGGAACTCAGGCCCGTTGTCGCTGCCGAACAGCACCAGCGTGTCCTCCCGCAAGCCGAGGCGATCGATCGCATCCAGCATCTCCCCCACCCGATGATCCATTTCGGCCATCGCATCGGCAAAGTCGCCGGCACCGGTGCGGCCCGCGAAGTCGGGATGCGGCAAGGTCGGGAAGTGCAGTTGCGTCAGCGGCACATAGGCGAAGAACGGCCGGCCGGCGGCCGACTGGCGCTCCATGAAGTCGATCGTCCGGCGCGTGAGCTCGCCGTCGATGAGTCGCCGCTGGTCTAGGTCGTAGACGGTGAGGTTTCTCGCCGGCGCGCCTTTCACGCCTTCCATCACGTAGGGCATCGGCACGATCGTGGGATCGAATCCGGGGGCCGACGTGAACATCGCCTCGTTCGAGGTGCGCGGAATGCCGTACCACTCGTCGAACCCGCGGTCCTTCGGCAGGCGCCCTTCCCGGTCGCCGAGATGCCATTTGCCGAAGCAGGCGGTGGCATAGCCGGCGCGCTGCAGCAGCTCGCCGATCGTGACCTCCCACGGGATCAGACCCTGAGGCAGTCCGGCCGGTACCGACTGCATCGCGCCGGTTCGGATCGGATGACGCCCGGTCATCAGCGCCGAGCGGGTCGGCACGCAGTCGCTCTCGACGTTGAAGTTGAGGCAGGTCAGGCCTTCTTCCGCCAGCGCGTCGATCCGCGGTGTCGGTGCCCCGCGCAGGACGCCGCCGCCGTAGCAGCCGAGCTCTCCCCATCCGAGATTGTCGGCGAGGATCAGAAGGATATTGGGCGGGCGGACGGTCACGGGGTGCGCTCCTCTGAAGACTCGCGAAGAGTGACAGCAGGCCGACCATGTACAAAATGCAAACAGCGGACCGGTTGTTGCGATTTTCGCAAGAGGTGTCAGGTGAAATTGCAGGCGCTCCGCCTTTTCCTGCGCGTCATGGAACAGGGAAGCCTCGCCGCCGCCGCCAAGCCCCTGAACATGAACCAGTCCGCTGCGAGCCGCCTGCTCTCGGGACTGGAGCATGCCACCGGGCTGCGGCTCTTCCACCGCGACCGCATACGCCTGGTGCCAACCACGGAGGGCACGACCTTCTTCGCCGAAGTGCGGCGCGTTCTGGTGGCGATCGACGACCTGCCCAGCGCGTGGCGAGCGGCACCCGGGTCCGTCTGCGGCTCGTGAGCATGCCGCGCTTCGCCGCCAGCCTGCTGGCGCCGGCGGTGGCGCGCTTCCATCGCCATCATCCCGAGGTCGAAGTCGACGTCGCGATCGTTCATCGCCGCGAACTCGAACTGGCAGTCGCCAACCAATCCTTCGATCTCGGGATCGGTGCGCTGCCGCTGCACAATCCCGGGATCGAGTCACATCCGTTGCTCAGCCTGCCGGCCGTCGTCGTCCTGCCGGCCGGGCATCCCCTCGCCCGCCGCAGATCGCTCGGCGCCCGCGACCTCGCGGCGGAGACCCTCGTGGTGCTGGGCCCGGGCACCCAGCTGCGCCACGATGTCGAAGCCATGTTCGCGGCTGAAGGCATCACCATCCAGCCGAAGATAGTGGTCGACTCGCTCGAATTCGCCTGCCGACTCGTCGGACAGGGCGCCGGCGTGGCCATTGCCGACCCGCTCACGCCTTCCGCCGTCGGCGCCGGAAAGCTTGTCGTGGTCCCCTGGCGCCCACGGACCCTGTTTCACGTCGGCGTGCTCCTGCCGGCCCTGATGCCGCCGTCCCGGTCGGTCGAACGGTTTCTCGATGGCCTGCGCCGCGAGGCCCGGAAGCTCGGTGGTCGTCTTGCTCCGGCCTAACGGGCGAACAGGCCGGACACCAGACCCGACAGCCAGGTGCGCATGCGCAGGATCATGGCCTTCATCCGCTGCCAGGCCGGTATCGCCCGTACGAAGCCATAGAGCCTGTCGCGGCAGGCGAAGACCCAGGTCTCGGAGGCCAGGAACCACGGCATCGTCACCAGGGTGGGCCGCAGGATCTTGAAGAGACGCGCCACCAGCGCGGTCGCGATCACCTTGCCGGCGACGATCGACATCGTGGCCAGGGCCAGCTTTCCGTTCAGGGCAAACCAGAAGGCAGCCAGCTTGACCGGCAGAACCAGGGTCGAAGGTGCGACGAAGGCGACCAGCGCGGCCGAGGGCGGCAGGCGCGCCAGCCAGGCCTCGACGCGGGCGACCCAGGGCAGGGCCGCCAGGGCAGCCATCGCCACGCCGAGATAGTGCAGAAGCACATCCTCGACGAAGACGATGGCCGCCGCGATCGGGATGAACAGGAGTTCGAGGACGCGTTTCAGATGGCGTTTCATCGGCCTGCAAACTAGAGATCGGATACTGGCTTTTCGGTGGCCGACATGTTCACGCGACGCACACTTTCGAAGCTCCTCGCCGCGACAACGCTGGCGCCCGCGACCGCATTGTCGCAGGGCCGCCCGCCCCTGTCGCGAATCGCTTTCGGCTCCTGCGCGAAGCAAACCCTGCCTCAGCCGATCTGGGAGCCGATCCTCGCCTACCGGCCCGACCTCTTCATCTTTGCCGGCGACAACGTCTATGGCGACTTCAATTCGCCCGATGCCGCCAATCTGAAGCGAGCCTACGACGAAGCCCGGCATGTCGCAGGCTATGCCAGGCTGCGCGAGACGGTGAGCCACCTCGCCGTGTGGGACGATCACGACTACGGCCTCAACGACGGTGGCGCCGAGTTCGCCCACAAGGCGCTCGCAAAGGAGCTCTTCCTCGACTTCTGGGGAGCCCCGGCCACCGACATCCGGCGCAGCCGCGGCGGCATTTACGAGTCCCGGGTGATCGGCCCGCGGGGCATGAGAGTACAGGTGATCCTGCTCGACGTGCGCTGGTTCCGCTCGCCCCTCAAGCCCACGGACCAGCGCGGCGCAGCGGGCAAGGAGCGCTACCTTCCCGATCCCGATCCCGCGAAGACGATGCTGGGAGACGAGCAATGGGCGTGGCTGGCCGAGGAACTGCGCAAACCGGCCGAGGTGCGCCTGATCGTGTCGAGTACGCAGATCCTGGCCGAAGGCCATGGCTGGGAGCGCTGGGGCAACATGCCCCTCGAGAAGCAGAAGCTCATCGACACGATCCGCGCGAGCGGCGCCAAGGGCGTCGTGCTGCTGTCGGGCGACCGCCATATCGGTGCGCTCTATCGCGAGAGTCCCGCCGATCTCTATCCGCTGTACGAGGCCACCTCGAGCGGTCTCAACATGGTCTACTGGGCGGCCAAGGAGCCCGGTCCCAACCGCCTCGGCGCGCTCTATGCCGCCGCCAATTTCGGTGTGGTCGACATCGACTGGTGGGAGCGCCGGCTGGTGCTGGCGCTGCGCGACGAGGGCGGCAACACCCGCCGGTCCGTCGACATCGCCTTCGACACGCTGGGCATCGCACAGGAATAAAAAGGGCCGCCCCGAAGGGCGGCCCGATCCCGTCTATGGGTCGACGTCCTTACTGCGGCTGGACGCCGGCGGCCTTGATGGCGGGCACCCACTTGTCGATCGAGGCCTTGAGCTGAGCGGCCAGCGCCTCGGGCGTCGCGCCCTTCGGTTCCGGCAGATCGACCGCCTGCTCGATCAGGCGCGCCCTCACCTTCTCGTCGCCGAGCGCCGCGACCAGCGCCTTGTTGAGCTTTTCGCTGACGGTCTTCGGTGTGCCCTTGGGCACGAAGAAGCCGTTCCAGATGGTGACCTCGTAGCCCTTGAGGCCCGACTCGTCGATCGTCGGGACGTCCGGCAACTGCGGCAGACGCTTCAGCGTGCTGACGCCCAGCGCCTTGATGGTGCCGGCCTTGATCTGCGGCAGCACGTTCACGGCCTGGTCGACCATGTAGTCGAACTGGCCGCTCATCAGGTCGTTCAGCGCCGGGGCGGTTCCCTTGTAGGGAATTTCCAGCACTTCGACCTTCATCATGCTGTTCAGCATGAGGCCGCCCAGGTGCGACGCCGCGCCGATGCCGGCCATGCCGTACTGCGCCTTCTTCTGATTGGCCTTCACGTAGGCCTCGAACTCCTTGAAGTCCTTGACCGGCAGGTCCTTCTTGGCGACCAGCACCATCGGATTGGTGCCGCCGAGCCCGACCGGCTCGAAATCCTTCTGGCTGTCGTAGGGCAGCGTCTTGTAGAGCGCGATGTTCACCGCGAGGGTGCCCATGTGCGCGAACAGGATCGTGTAACCGTCGGGCGTCGCCTTGGCGGCCTTGTTGACGCCGATCGTGCCGCCGGCGCCGCCGACATTCTCCACGATCATCGTCTGGCCGAGCGCCTCGCCCATGCGGGCGGTCAGCACCCGGGCCAGGGAATCGGTCGGGCCACCGGCAGCGAACGGCACGATGACCGTGATCGGCTTCGTCGGATAGGCCGCCTGGGCCATCGCGCCCAGGGGTGCGGCCGCGAGGGCAACGGCGGCAACGGTCGTCAACAGGTTGCGTCTCTTCACAGGAATACCTCCCAAAAAGAAAAGAGACGTGCCAGCTACACCGTCTTCACGAGCTCTGCAATGGCCGCGCCCACGGTTTTTGTATCGCCGTTGCCGCCCAGGTCCTTGGTCCGCGGCCCGCCCTCGACCAGGGAGGCGGCGATCGCCCGCTCGATCGCCTCGGCAGCCTCCGGATACCCCAGGTGACGGACCATCATCGCGCCCGACCAGATCTGGCCGATCGGGTTGGCGATGCCCTTGCCCGCGATGTCAGGTGCCGAACCGTGGACCGGCTCGAACATCGACGGGTACTTGCGCTCCGGATTGATGTTGCCCGACGGCGCCACGCCGATCGAACCGGTCAGGGCCGGGCCGAGGTCGGACAGGATGTCGCCGAACAGGTTGGAGCCCACGACCACGTCGAACCAGTCCGGGTTGCGCACGAAATGCGCCGTCAGGATGTCGATGTGATACTGGTCGGCCTTGATGTCAGGATACTTCTTGCGCATCTCGTCGAAGCGCTCGTCCCAGAACGGCATCGTGTGGATGATGCCGTTGGACTTGGTGGCCGACGTCACGTGCTTCTTCTTCGTCGTGCTGGCGAATTCGAAGGCGAACTTGAGGATGCGGTCGACACCCTTGCGGGTGAAGATGGACTGCTGAATGGCCATCTCGTCGTCGGTGCCCTGGAACATGCGGCCGCCGATCGAACTGTATTCGCCCTCGGTGTTCTCGCGCACCACCCAGAAGTCGATGTCGCCCGGCTTGCGGTTGGCCAGCGGGCTGGGAACGCCCTCGAACAGGCGCACCGGGCGCAGGTTCACATACTCGTCGAAGTCGCGGCGGATCGGGATGAGCAGGCCCCACAGCGAAACGTGATCGGGCACGCCCGGCCAGCCGACGGCGCCCAGGAAAATGCTCTCGAAGGCCTTGAGCTGTTCCATGCCGTCGTCCGGCATCATCTTGCCAGTCTTGACGAGCCGATCGCACGACCAGTCGAAATCGGTGAACTCGAGATCGAAGTTGAAGCGCCGTGCGGCGGCTTCCAGAACGCGCACGCCCTCCGGCACGACTTCCTTACCGATTCCGTCACCCGGAATTAGCGCGATCTTATGCTTGGCCATTTGATATCCTCCCGAACCGCGCGGACCCTACCAGCGCGCCTTTGCCATGCAAGCACGGCATTGCCCCTGCCGTACGCCCGCGCCAATATGAATACGCGTTTACACCGGAGTGGCCATGACGTTCGACCTCAGGATTACCGGCGGCACCATCGTCGACGGCACCGGCAAGCCGGGCTTCGTCGGCGACCTCGGCATCAAGGACGGCAAGGTCGTGGCGCTCGGCAAGGCCGAGGGTGCCGCGACGCAGACGATCGACGCGACCGGCAAGATCGTCTCGCCGGGCTTCGTCGACGTGCACACGCACTACGACGCCCAGATCCTGTGGGATCGCATGCTGACCATCTCGCCATGGCACGGTGTCACCACGACGGTGATCGGCAACTGCGGCTTCGGTGTCGCGCCGACCAGGGAAATCCATCGCAAGATGATCATGCAGACCCTCGAGAAGGTCGAAGGCATGAGCCTCGAATCTCTGGAAGCAGGCCTCGGCATGGCGTGGCCATTCGAGACCTTCCCGCAATATCTCGATACTCTCGAAAAGCGCGGCTCGGCGATCAACGTGGCGGCGCTGTTCGGCCATACGCCGCTGCGTCTCTATGTGATGGGCGAAGAGTCGACCGAGCGTGCCGCGACGGCCGACGAAATCAGCGCGATGAAGAAGCTGATGCATGAGGCGATGGAGGCCGGCGCCATCGGCTTCGGCACCTCCGTTTCGGTCAGCCACAACGGCTATGCCGGCAAGCCGGTGCCCAGCCGCCAGGCAACGCCGGAGGAAATGGACGCCCTCGTCTCGGTCATGGGCGAGATCAAGCGCGGCCTGATGCAGATCACCATCGGCCGCGATTTCTCGACCCGCCACATGGCCGAGGTCAGCCGCAAGTACAACATCCCGGTCACCTGGACTGCCCTGCTCTCTCATCTCTACGGCCCGGGCGGCCATCGCAAGCAGCTCGACCTCGCCGCGGAGCAGCGCAAGGCAGGCGCCATGGTGATCCCGCAGGTGAGCTGCCGGCCGCTCAACTTCGAGGTTACCTTCGCTGAGCCGTTCATCTTCGACGTGATGCCGTTCATGAACGAGCTGGCGAAAGCCGACGCCAGGGATCCTGGCGCCCGCCGCCGCGCCTATGCCGATCCGGCATGGCGCGAGAAGCTGCGCAGCGAGGTCACGCCCCTGTTCCAGAAATGGTGGGACCGCGTGGTCATCGCGTGGGCGCCCTCGGCGCGTGAACTCGAGGAAATGCCGCTGGCCGTGGCCGCCGCCCGGCTGGGCAAGGATCCGGTCGACCTCGCGCTCGACCTGGCGCTGGCCAACGACCTGCAGGCGCGCTTCCGCATGGCCGTCATGAACTTCGACGAGAAGGAAGTGGCGGAACTCATCACCGATCCGAACACGATCATCGCGCTGTCCGACGCGGGCGCCCATGCCAGCCAGCTCTGCGATGCCTGCTATTCGACCTACCTGCTGGGCCACTGGGTGCGCGACCGCAAGGTCTTCACGCTCGAGGAGGCCGTGCACAATCTCACCCAGCGTCCGGCCGAGATGTTCGGCATCACCGATCGCGGCGTGCTGGCCGAAGGCCGTCCCGCCGACGTCGTCGTCTTCGACCCGAAGACCGTGAACCCCGGCCCTCTGAAACGGGTCTACGACATGCCGGCCGGCGCCGACCGGCTGGTGTCCGAAGCGAGCGGCATCGAAGCCGTCATCGTCAACGGAAAGCTCATTCGTCAAAACAACAAAGATACCGTCGCGGCCGACGACAAGCTGCCCGGTCGTCTGCTACGACATGGCCGCGCCGCCTAGGCCCCAACGAAGAATTTCCTGAGGGAGAAGATCATGATCCACGTCATTGCCATCATCACCGCCAAGCCCGGCAAGCGCGACGAGATCCTCAAGAACTTCAAGGACAACGTCCCCGCCGTGCACGCCGAAAAGGGCTGCATCGAGTACGGCGCGGCCGTCGACGTCGAGGGCGGGCCGTTCGCCAAGTTCGGTCCCGACACCTTCGTGGTGATCGAGAAGTGGGAGACCATGGACGATCTCAAGGCGCACGGCGCTTCGGAGCACATGAAGGCCTACGGGGCCAAGAACAAGGACCTCGTGGCCAATCGCGCCGTTCACGTCCTTTCGCCCGCTTGATCTCCGCCCGCTTGATCTCCGTCAGTGAAACGGACGTCGCCGCGTACGAACGCGACGGCGTCGTCTGCCTGCGCGGCGCCTTCGATGCCGTGTGGGTAGGAATCCTGTGCGAGGCCGTCGAACGCAACCTCCTGAAACCCGGCCCCCACGCGACCAATTTCGCCGAGGGCAGCAGTGCGGGCAAGTTCTTCGGCGACATGTTCATGTGGCGGCGGGACAACGACTTCCGCCTCGCCGCCCTCGCGTCGCCGGCCGGAGAGATCGCCGCCGCGCTGATGAAGGCGAGGCAAGCCGACTTCTTCTACGACCAGCTGTTCGTGAAAGAGCCCGGCACGGCGCATCCCACGCCCTGGCACCAGGATCTGCCCTACTGGCCGGTCACCGGCCAGCAGATCACCTCCGTCTGGATCGCGCTCGACGACATCGACCTAAGCAACGGCGCGGTCGAGTTCATCGCCGGCTCGCATCGCTGGGGGATCAACTATCGGCCGACTCCGTTCCGCAAGGGACACGAGGCCAGGTTCACCGCGAGCGATCTCGCGGAGATCCCGGATATCGACGCGGACCGCAGCAAGTACGACATCCGCTCGTGGCAGATGGAGCCCGGCGACTGTCTGGTGTTCCATGCGATGATCGTGCATGGCGCGCCGGGCAACGCCACGCCAGGCGCACGGCGGCGCGGGCTGTCGCTGCGCTATACCGGCGACGATGCGCGCTACGATCCACGGCCCGGCACGTTCCAGTTTCCGCACACACCCGACCTCACCGCCGGCGCCCCGATGACCTGCGACCTCTTTCCGAGAGTCTGGCCGAGGCGGTAGAGCCCCTGTCCTGAAAAGAGTTCCGTCGTCCTGAGCGGAGCCGCCCGCCGGGCGGCGCAGTCGAAGGACCTCTCTTCCAGCGCACAACCTGTCGAAACGAAAAGAGGCCCTTCGACTTCGCTGCGCTTCGCTCAGAGCGACGATCCTTTGAAACTTAGGGTCTTCCGGGAATCGAGTGGGTGATTGGGGAGATCATAGGGCGCGAAAAGCTTGTGGATAGCGGTCTTTCTGCGCTTTGAGG
>JABMNB010000780.1 GCA_013205335.1 Rhodospirillales bacterium | reverse complement strand
GCACCGGGGTGCCGGCCTCGGTGGCGGCAATGACGAGCGTGAACAGACCCTCAATCAGCTGCTGGTGGAAATGGACGGCTTCGAGGCCAATGAAGGCGTCATTCTGATTGCCGCCACCAACCGGCCCGACGTGCTCGATCCCGCCCTGTTGCGTCCGGGCCGCTTCGATCGCCAGGTCATGGTGCCGAACCCCGACGTCGGCGGCCGCGAGAAGATTCTGAAGGTCCACATGCGGAAGGTGCCGCTGGCGCCCGACGTCGATCCGCGCGTGCTGGCGCGTGGTACGCCGGGTTTCTCGGGTGCTGACCTGGCCAACCTCGTGAACGAGGC
Source organism: Rhodospirillales bacterium (assembly GCA_013205335.1). Lineage (GTDB taxonomy): Bacteria > Pseudomonadota > Alphaproteobacteria > Reyranellales > Reyranellaceae > Reyranella. Next base: position 4,861 of record JABMNB010000780.1, on the reverse strand, counting down.
CGCCTTGCGCGCCGCCCGTGTGGGCAAGCGTCTGGTCACGATGGGCGACTTCGAATACGCCAAGGACAAGGTGCTGATGGGCACCGAGCGCCGCTCGATGGCGATGACCGACGAGGAGAAGACGCTCACGGCATACCATGAGGCCGGCCATGCGCTGGTCGCCATGCACGTGCCCAAGAGCGATCCGCTGCACAAGGTCACGATCATTCCGCGCGGTCGCGCGCTGGGTGTGACCATGCAGCTTCCCGAGCGCGATCATCTCAGCCACACCAAGCAGTATCTCGAGTCGCGCCTCGCCATCATGTTCGGCGGCCGCCTCGCCGAGGAGCTTGTGTTCGGCCCGGAAAACGTGACGACGGGTGCTGCCAGCGACATCCAGGTCGCGACGCAGACGGCGCGCGGCATGATCACCGCTTACGGCATGTCCGAGAAGCTCGGCCGTGTACGCTATCAGGCCAACGAACAGGAAGTCTTCCTCGGGCATGCCGTCACGCAGACGCAAAATGTTTCCGAGGCGACGGCGCAAATCATCGACCAGGAGGTCCGCCGCCTGATCGAGGAAGCCGAGGGCCGTGCCCGGACGATCCTGACGGAACGTCTCGAGGACCTGCATACGATTGCCAAGGCCTTGCTCGAGTATGAGACGCTCAGCAGAGACGAGATCGGGACGGTCCTGCGTGGCGAGAAAGTCGTGCGCGACGACACGGGCGGAGCGGGTTCCAGCCCCGATCGGCGTCGCCGTGCGTCGGTCCCGACCAGCGCCGGCCCGGCGACGGGCGCCAATCCCGAGCCTCAGCCGGGCGTTTGACGCCCGGCTTCGCCGGTCTCGCGCACGATCGCCCTCTCGTGATGGCGATCGTGAATGTGACGCCCGACTCCTTTTCCGACGGCGGTGAACGCCTCGACCCGGCGCGGGCCATCGATGATGGCCTGCGCTTCATCGCCGAGGGTGCCGATATCCTGGACGTCGGCGGCGAATCCACGCGGCCGGGCTCCGCCCCGACTTCTCCCGAGCAGGAGCTCCAGCGTGTTCTTCCCGTCGTGGAAGGCCTCGCCAAGCAGGGGGCGATCGTCTGCCTCGATACCCGCCGCGCTTCGGTCGCCCGTGCGGGCCTCACGGCCGGCGCGCGCATCGTGAACGACGTGTCGGCGCTGCGGGACGACGTGGAGATGCTGCATCTGGTTGTGCAGAGCAGGGCGGCCGTCGTGCTGATGCATCGGCGCGGCAGATCCGAAGATAGCTATGCCGGACCCGCCTATGACGATGTGGTCGAGGATGTCCGCCGGTTCCTGCTCGACCGGGCTGCCTCCTGCGAGGCTGCGGGCATTTCTCGAGATCGCATCGCCCTCGATCCCGGCCTCGGTTTCGGCAAGAAGGTCGCGGAGGATGTGGCCCTGATCGCCGGCACGGCGCGGCTGGCCGCTGCAGGCTATCCCATGCTGGTCGGGTCCTCGCGCAAGAGCTTCATCGGCCGGCTGACGGGCCTCGAGAAGCCTGCCGATCGCGATCCTGCATCGGCGTGGCTGGCGGTCGAGGCCGTCCGCCGGGGTGCATCGATCGTTCGCGTCCATAATGTCATTGCCACTCGGCAAGCCCTCGCGGTCTTCGAGGCAATGCGGTAAAACCGCCGCCATGGCTCGTTCACTCTTCGGCACAGACGGCGTTCGCGGTCGGGCCAACACCGCTCCGATGACCGCTGAGATGGCAATGCGCATCGGCATGGCCGCGGGCCAGGTGTTCCGTCGCGGCGCCCATCGCAACCGCGCGGTCATCGGCAAGGACACGCGCCTCTCGGGCTACATGCTGGAGCAGGCCCTGACGGCCGGCTTCCTCTCCGTCGGTGTCGATGTGTTCCTGCTGGGCCCGATCCCGACGCCCGCGGTCGGTTTCCTGACGCGCTCGATGCGCGCGGATGTCGGCGTGATGATCTCGGCCTCGCACAATCCCTACGAGGACAACGGCATCAAGCTGTTCGGCCCTGACGGCTTCAAGCTCTCCGACGCCGTCGAGAGCGATATCCAGGCGCTCGTGATGGCGCCGTCCGACCTGATCCTCGCCGAGGCCGCCGCGATCGGCCGTGCGCAGCGACTGGACGACGTGCAGGGCCGCTATATCGAGGCGGTCAAGGCGTCTGCGCCGCGAGGCCTCGACCTCAGTGCCCTCAAGGTCGTCGTCGATTGCGCCAATGGCGCGGCCTACAAGGTGGCGCCGACGGTGCTGGTCGAACTTGGGGCCCAGGTCATTCGTGTCGGCGTCTCACCGGATGGCTTCAATATCAACGGCAATTGCGGCTCGACGCATCCCGGCGTGCTGCAGGAGCAGGTCGTCGCCCACCATGCCCATATCGGCATCGGTCTCGACGGTGATGCCGATCGCGTCATCCTGGTCGATGAGAGCGGCGCGGTGATCGACGGCGACCAACTCATGGCCACGATCGCCGACCAGTGGATGCAGAGCGGCCTGCTCTCGGGCGGCGGTGTCGTGGCGACGGTGATGTCCAACCTCGGCCTGGAACGCTACCTCGACGGGCGGGGACTCAAGCTCGTGCGCACTCAGGTCGGCGACCGCTATGTCCTCGAGCGCATGCGGGCCGACGGCTACAACCTGGGCGGCGAGCAGTCCGGTCACATCATCATGACGGACCATGCCACCACCGGCGACGGGCTGATGGCGGCGTTGCAGGCCTTGTCGGCCCTGAACCGGAGCGGCCGTCCGGCAAGCGAGCTCTTCCGGGCGTTCCAACCGGTGCCGCAGCTCCTGAAGAACGTGCGTGTCGCCGATGCCAGCGCGGCCCTCGCCGCCGTTTCCGTGGTCGAGGCGATCGCTTCGGCCGAGGCCAGGCTCGGCAAGAGCGGGCGCATCCTGGTGCGCAAGTCCGGCACCGAGCCGCTGATCCGGGTCATGGCCGAGGGTGACGATTCCGACCTCGTGCGCAGCGCCGTCGACCTGATCATCGAGGCAATTCCCCGGCAAGCGGCATGAAGGGCCGCGTGCTGATCGTCGCCGGATCGGATTCCGGCGGCGGGGCGGGCATCCAGGCCGACATCAAGGCCGTCACCGCGATGAACGGCTTCGCCGCGACCGCCATCACCGCCCTGACGGCGCAGAACACCGAAGGCGTGCATGGCGTGGTGGGCATAGAGCCCGCCTTCATCGCCCAGCAGATCGAAGTCGTTCTCACCGACATCGGTGCCGACGCCGTGAAGACCGGCATGCTCCATAGCGCCGAGGTCATCGACGTCGTCGCCGCCGGCCTGCGCCGGCATGCGGCCGGTGTGCCGCTGGTCGTCGATCCCGTGATGATCGCCAAGGGCGGACACCGGCTGCTGTTGCGCGAAGCGGAGACCGCGCTGCGTGACGTCCTGCTGCCGATGGCGGCGCTGCTCACGCCCAATCTGCCCGAAGCGGAGGTGCTGGTTGGCTTTCCCGTGCGCGTCGAGGCCGACATGCGGCGAGCGGCCGAGCGGCTGGCGGAACTGGGCGCCGGCGCGGTGCTGATGAAGGGCGGCCATCTCGACGGCGACCGCGTCGTCGACCTGCTGTTCCATGAAGGTCGGTTCGAACGCTTCGAAGATCCCCGGATCGTGAGCCGCAGCACGCACGGGACGGGCTGCACGCTGGCATCGGCCATCGCGGCGGGGTTGGCGCAGAAGATGGGCCTGCGCGATTCGGTGGCGCGCGCGCGCGACTATGTCCGCAAGGCCATCGAGACCGCGCCCGGCTTCGGACGCGGCCACGGCCCGCTCAACCATGCGGTGACGGTCAGATCAGGCTAGCGTCCTTCGTGGCGGGCTGCCGTGGCGTCCATTTCCCGGCCTCGGCCAGGACGATGAAGTTCCAGAGCTCGCGGTTGAAGGCATCCGGCTCCTCGAGGTTCACCGTGTGGCCGGTCTTGGCGAACATCGCGAGGCCGGCATTGGGCAGCACGCTCTTCAGGTAAAGGCTGGGCTGCAGGCAGGGATCGTCCTCGTCGCCGCAGATGATCAGCGTCGGCACGTCGAGCTTTTTCCACTCCTCCTCGAAGTCGTAGAGCGACGGCCGCTTGCCCTGGTAGTTTTCCATGGTGTTGGCCGAGCCGACGTCCGGATGCTCGGAGAGATGCTTCGTGAACTCCGCGTAGCCGCGCGGGTCCTTCAGCATGAATCGCGAGCGCGTCGGGTTGGTCGTCAGGCTCTCGGCGTACTTCGCCATGCCGTCCCTGCGGATGAGTCCGGCCGTGACCAGCGCGTCCTTCTTGAACTGCTCATGGCCCTCGCGGCCGGCGCCGGAACCCACGCCTGCCAGGGTGAGCGACATCGCACGGTCGGCATGGCAGCGGCCGAAATGTGCCGTCGCGAAGGCGCCCTGCGACAGGCCCACGACATGCGCCTTCGGAATCCCGAGATGGTCGAGAATCTGCCTGGCATCGTCGACCGCATGCTGCTGGCCGTACATGTCTCCGGACGGCGGTACATCCGAGCCCGGGTAGCCTCGGAAAGAGTAGGTGATGCAGCGATGACGGCGGGCGAAGAAGCGCATCTGCGGCTCCCAGGCCCGCCAGTCGCCGCAATATTCGTGGACGAACAGGATCGGCGTGCCGGCGCCTGCCTCTTCGTAGTAGAGCTTCACGCCGTCGGGAGTGATTGCGTGGGACATGGCGCACTACCTCTTGGGATCGTTGAGGGAGACGGTGAACAGGGACGCACGAATGCGATGGAGAAGATACCGGGGAAGGAGTGATACGCTGCGTCCGTCCTAGACGCCGAACCGCTCCAGTCGTTCCAGCACCGTCGGAATCCTGTCGTCGGTGACGTTGGCGAAAGCCAGACGCACGAAGCGCTCCTGACCCGCGCCGAACATGTCGCCGGGGATGGTGAGCAG
>JABMNB010000779.1 GCA_013205335.1 Rhodospirillales bacterium | reverse complement strand
GCCGTTCCCGACACGGGCGGCATCGACCTCGTGGCGATGGGCGGCAACGACATCGTGGTGCAGGGCGCCGAGCCGCTGTTCTTCCTCGACTACTACGCAAGCGGCCGTCTCGACGTCGATGTCGGGCGCCGCCTCGTCGCCGGCATCGCCGAAGGCTGCCGGCGGGCCGGCTGCGCCCTCGTGGGCGGCGAAACGGCCGAGATGCCGGGCATGTATGTCGACGGCGACTACGACCTCGCCGGTTTTTCCGTAGGCGCCGCCGAGCGCGACGCACTGCTGCCGCGTGCCGACATCGCGACGGGCGACGTGGTCCTGGGCCTCGCCTCGAGCGGACCGCATTCGAATGGCTATTCGCTGGTTCGCCGTGTCGTCGAGCGCAGCGGACTGAGATACACCGACCGCGCGCCCTTCGCCGACGCGACGCTGGGCGAGGCGCTGCTCGAGCCGACACGCATCTATGTGAAGCAACTGCTGCAGGCCATTCGCTCGACCGGCGCGATCAAGGGGCTGGCGCACATCACCGGCGGCGGCCTGCCGGGCAACGTGCCGCGCTGCCTGCCCGACGGACTGCGTGCGCGCCTCGACGCCCGGCAGTGGACGGCACCGCCGGTCTTCCAGTGGCTGCATGAGGTTGGCCGGGTGCCGACCGACGACATGCTTCGCACTTTCAATTGCGGCCTCGGCATGATCGTCGTTGCGGCGAAAGCAGATGCCCCTCGCGTCGCCCGGGCGCTGACCGATGCCGGCGAGATCGTCAGCGAGATCGGCGTGCTCGAAGCGGCGCCGACCGATGAGGCAGACTGCGTCGTCGACCACGCCGAAAGCCTATGGCGAAGCTGAAGATCGGCATCCTGATATCCGGCCGCGGCAGTAACCTGGCCGCGTTGATCGACGCAGCGAAGGCCCCCGATTATCCCGCCCGCATCGGCTGCGTGGTGAGCAACAAGGCCGACGCACCGGGGCTCGCGATCGCCGCCGCTGCCGGTGTTCCCACTGCCGTCGTCTCCCACCGCGACCATCCCGATCGCGAGACTTTCGATCGCGCCGTCACGGCCGAACTCGAACGCCATGGCGTGGAACTGGTCGTATTGGCCGGCTTCATGCGCATTTTCAGCCCGTGGTTCCCCGCCCGCTGGGCAAACCGGCTGATCAACATCCACCCGTCGCTGCTGCCGTCCTTCAAGGGGCTGCACGTGCAACGGCAGGCACTCGAGGCCGGAGTGCGCGTGAGCGGCTGCACCGCCCATCTGGTAACGCCGGATCTCGATTCCGGCCCGATCATCGCGCAGGCCGCGGTGCCGGTGCTGGCCGGCGACACCGAAGAGACGCTATCGGCGCGAATCCTGCGCCAGGAACATCGCCTCTACCCCCTGGTCGTGCGCTGGTTTGCCGAACGCCGGATTGCGATCGACGGCGACAGGGTCGCCGTGACGGGCCTGGCCTGCGACGCCACGCTCCTCTTTTCCCCCGAGCCCTAGTTCGATATAAAAGCGCCAACGATTTCAAGCGGGGATGAGATATGGCTGACGAGAAGGACGACTATCCGGCTCACGTGGCGACCTACACGTCTTTCAACAAGCTGGTGACCTTCACGGTCCTCTGGATCATCCTCCTGCTGGTGTCGATGGCCCTCGGCCTGATCGCCCACCTGTCTCTGCTGGCCCTCGTGCTCGGCGTCGGCGGCTCGGTGGCTCTGCTGATCGGCTTCGCCGTCCTGAGTTGACGCCGTCCCGAGACGACGCCTTCCAAAAGAAAAGCGGCCCGATCGGGCCGCTTTTTTCGTCTCGAGGCGCCGCGCGTCAGCCGACGACTTCAGTGCCCGCGAAGAAGTAGGCGATCTCGGTGGCGGCGTTCTCGGCCGAATCCGAACCGTGAACCGAGTTGGCCTCGATCGACTCGGCGAAGTCCTTGCGGATCGTGCCGGCGTCGGCGTTGGCGGGGTTGGTCGCGCCCATGATCTCGCGGTTCTTCGCAACGGCGTTCTCGCCTTCCAGGACCTGCACCACGACCGGGCCGGAGGTCATGAAGGTGCAGAGATCGTTGAAGAACGGGCGGGCCTTGTGCACGCCGTAGAACTGCTCGGCCTGCTGGCGGCTCATCCAGAGGCGCTTCTGGGCGACCACGCGCAGACCCTTCTCCTCGAACCGCGCATTGATCTTCCCCGTGAGATTCCGGCGGGTTGCGTCCGGCTTGATGATCGAGAAAGTACGTTCGACGGCCATGTATTCCCTCGTGGAGTCCGTGATTTCAGCTTGTGGGCGCGCCTTATAGACGCGGGGTTGAGGCCGGGCAAGCGTGCCCAATGAGCTTGGTTCGTGGCGGGCGCGCGTGGTAAAGGCGCGCCGCCCATGCTCCATATCAATGAAATTTCCTTCCGCCACGGCGAGCGTGTGCTGTTTGACCGCGCCTCAGCGGCCTTTTCCGATGGCTGGAAGGTTGGCCTGGTCGGCCGCAACGGCGCCGGCAAGTCGACGCTGTTGCGCATGATCCAGGGCCAGATCGAGGCCGACAGCGGCGACATCAACCTGATGGGCCGCACCCGCGTCGGCTCGGTGCCGCAGGATCCGCCGGGCGGCGACATCACGGTGCTGGATGCCGTGCTGGCGGCCGACCTCGAGCGTAGTGCCCTGCTGGCCGAGGACGCGACATGCCAGGATGGCGTGCGGCTCGCGGAGATTCACGCACGCCTCGACGAGATTGGTGCGGCGGCCGCTCCGTCACGCGCCGCCTCGATCCTGAACGGTCTTGGGTTCGACAACGAGAAGCAGTCCCGCCCGTGCGGTGAGTTCTCGGGCGGCTGGCGCATGCGCGTGGCGCTGGCAGGCACGCTGTTCAGCGACCCCGACCTGCTGATCCTCGACGAACCGTCGAACCATCTCGATCTCGAAGCCATGCTGTGGCTGACCGAGCATCTCAAGCGTTTCCGTAACACCGTGCTGATGGTGAGCCACGACCGCGATCTGCTGAACGACGTCTGCGACCACATCGTGCACATCGACCAGCAGAAGCTCGTTCCCTACACCGGCAACTACGACTTCTTCGAGCGCACGCGTGCCGAGCGCCTGGCCAACGACGCCGCGCAGCAACTCAAGGTCGCCGCCCAGCGCAAGCACATGCAGGCCTTCGTCGACCGCTTCAAGGCGAAAGCCAGCAAGGCGCGCCAGGCACAGTCGCGCATGAAGATGATCGAGAAGCTCGGGCCCGTCGCCTCAGTGCCGATCGAGGAACGCGTCTCGTTCAATTTCCCCTCGCCCGAGATACTCGCCTCGCCGATCGAGACTCTCGACGAGGTCTCCGTCGGCTATCCCGACGGGCCGCTGGTCCTGCGCAACCTCGACCTCCGCATCGACATGGAAGACCGGATTGCCCTGCTCGGCCAGAACGGCAACGGCAAGTCGACCTTCATCCGCCTGATCTCGCAGCGGCTGGAACCGCGAGAAGGTCAGCTGAAGAAGACGCCGAAGCTGCGCGTCGGCTATTTCTCGCAGGATCAGGAAGAAGGCCTCGACTTCGAGGCAACCCCGTTCGACCACATGGCCCGCGCGCTCGGGCCCGGCGCCGGAGAAGCCAAGGTGCGCGCCCAACTCGGCCGCTTTGGCTTCTCGCGCGACCGCGCCAACCTCAAGGTCGGCGTGATGTCGGGCGGCGAGAAGACCCGCCTTCTGCTCGCGCTGGCGACCCGGGCCGCGCCGCACATGCTGCTGCTCGACGAACCAACCAACCATCTCGACGCCGAGAGCGTCGCCTGGCTGGAGCACTACCTGGCCGAATATGCCGGCACCGTGCTGATGGTCACCCATGACCGCTACTTCCTCGACAACGTGACCAGTTGGATC
>JABMNB010000778.1 GCA_013205335.1 Rhodospirillales bacterium | reverse complement strand
TTCAGAAATCGCTCACGGTCGGTGAATATTTCGGCCGATTTCAGGCAACGAACGCGCGGCGGTCCCTTCTCGACTGCACGCAACAGAATGCCCGGACATGCGGAGGCACTGGCCTACCGCTCTTACGGATTATGCCGCACGTTCCGACACTCACGCAGCGCGGCCGCGGGACGCTCGCGATCGTCAGCCTTCTTCCGCGTCGTTGTTTCAGCCGGCTGCAGATGTCGATTTGAGGCCGTCCGCGGCGAGCTTCAGTTCCGCCGTGAGTGCGGCACGCTCGCTCTTCAGTTCGTCGGTGCGGCGCTTCAGGTAGGCACGACGACGACGGATGGCACCCTGTCGCGTGGGATCGGCCGTCGCGTCGAGCTCCGTCTTGAGTTCCGTGCCTTCCGTCTCGAGCCGGATGAGCTCGGCTTTTACTTCGAGGGATCGTTCGGTGCAGTAGTACTTCGACAACATCAAGCTTCGCGTGCGCTCTCTTGTCATTTCCACCCCTCTTGCCCGTTGTCTGAAGCCTCGCTATTTCGACCGGGAAGTACGCGTAACCATCGGCAGGGGCTTTCGCCACGTCGCGATCAGGACGGGCGCCATGCGTTTAAGGAATACGTCTCATCTACTCGCTAAAAGGGACCCCTAATTGCGGTGCGTGCTCCGCGTGCGCCTGCGGATCGGACACTCTGCAGGCTCCACGAAGCCCAAAGGGCCTCTCGCGACAGCGGTGTCGTGCGTCGTGCCGCTGTCGCGTCTCTCAGCCGTTGCTTCAGGCCGACTTGGCCTTCAGTTCCTCGAGCTGCTGGCGGGCGCCCGCGATCATGCAGGAGAGATCGGCCGTCAGCATGACCATGTCGAAGCCGCGCTTGACGGCGCCGGCAGCGAACGGCGCGGCGGCGCAATGCATGACGCACTTGATGCCGGCCTTGTGCGCGGTCTCGCGGATCTTGTCGCAGGTGGCGATGTGCAACGGATCGGGATTGTCGCCGCGCGGCGTGAGGCCCAGCGCGAAAGACAGATCGGCCGGACCGATATAGACGGCGTCGAGACCGGGCGTCGCGCAGATCGCCTCGAGGTTCTCGAGACCTTCCCGGGTCTCGATCATCGCCATGACGACGATCTCGTCGTTGGCCTTGGCCACGTAATCGGCGCCGCCATAGTGCACTGCGCGCACCGGTCCGGACGAGCGCATGCCGACGGGCGGATAGCGGCAGGCGGCCACCGCCCTGGCGGCTTCCTCGGCATTGTTCACCAGCGGGACGATGATGCAATAGGCGCCGAGGTCGAGCGCCTTCATGATGGCCGCCGGCTCGTTCCAGGCAACGCGCACGACCGGCACGGTGTCGGTCTGCGAGATCGCCTGCAGCATCGGCGCCACGTCCTTCATCTCCGAGAGACCGTGCTGCAGGTCGACGCACAGCGCGTCAAAGCCCTGCCGCGCCATCACCTCGGCGGTGAACGTGTTCGGCACCGAGAGCCAGCCCAGCGTCGCGCATTTCCCCGCCGCCCAAATCTCTTTGATCTTGTTCTTTCGCATGGCCGGACCTTTCATTTGTCCCTGAGTCTCATAAGCAACGGGATTGGGCCCGATCCGCGAGCCTGCTTCAACCCGTATTTCCCGGATGAACCATTGAACTGGCCCGCGTCGAATCCATTTGAGCCATAGGATTCGGCATCTTGCTTGATCGGATCGAAGTCGCGGATGGTTCAGCCGGTGGGTGAAGCGCAATCCGATGCTCTGCGGCTCGATTTCGACCGCCACCTCAAGCTGGAGTTCCACGGTTCGACTGTCACTTCCGATGCAGGCTTGCTCGCCTATCGAGAACTCGATGACGCGCTCGGCCTGATGGCCATCGGCGAGCAACACCTGGTCGATGGACGTACGGGCCGCAACGGTCGCCATGATCTCGTGGGCATGCTGCGCCAGTCGGTGTTCGGTCGGCTTGCTGGATATGAAGACGTCAACAACGCCGACCGTCTGGGACGAGATCCCGCGATGCGCTGGATCGTCGGCGGCAAGCCGGTCGAGCGCGAAGCGGCCTCGACCAGCCAGATGGGGCGGTTCGAGACCGAGGCGCTCGCGAGTGACAAGAACCTTGCAGTGCTCACCGGTCTCTCCGGGCAATGGATCGACCGCGTTCTTGGCCGGCGCTCACCGAGGTCCATCGTGCTCGATATGGATTCGAGTGTCAGCCCGACCCACGGCGATCAGGAAGGCACCGCTTACAACGGCCGTTCGCCTGCACCTGCCATCATCCGTTGTTCGTGTTCAACGAGTTCGGTGATCTGGAGCGTTCTGCGCTGCATCCTGGCAATGTTCACTCAGCGGACGGCTGGAAGGACGCACTCGAACCTGTCGTCGCCCGCTACCGGGATAGCGACGTGCGCCGCTACTTCCGCGCCGATGCTGCCTTTGCCAAAACATGAGAGAAGTGCGTCTCAATGACGAGGGCAAGGGCCAATCGATGGATCAAACGTCGTTCGGGAGGCCGTGCACGGCGGAAGCGCCGGGAAAATTGCGGCGGCCGCCGCTGGCTTCCCCGGAATCCGGCAGAATGTTAGCGTTTGCCCCGGTCCAAGGGTTCATCTGGGGAATGTCGGACAACGCATGCTAGCCAATCTCGCGCTCGCGACCTTCATGGTCAGCCTCACCGTCACCATCCATCTCGGCGGCCTGCTCGGCCTCTTGTGGGTGCTGCGCGATAGGGCGCATCGCATCCGGGCCCACGAAAGCCGCGTCGTGCTGCTCGGCGTCATCCTGTTCGTGGTCCTGGGGCTAGTGGCCATCCATTCGGTCGAGATCTGGCTGTATGGGGCCGCTTTCTGGGCGATCGGTGCCGTGAAAGACTTCGAAACGGCACTCTATTTTTCGACCGTGACCTTCACGACCCTGGGCTACGGGGACGTCGTGCTCGAGGGCAACTGGCGACTGTTTGGCGCAATCGAGGCGGGCAACGGGCTGATCCTGTTCGGCTGGTCGACAGCCTTCCTGCTTTCCCTCACCAGCCGGCTGAGATTGCTGGAGCATGACTGGCTGGAGAAAACCGGCTGATTGCTGTCTTTGAGGCACCACGATCATGGGATTGCCAACGCTGCATCCGCGCGTCGGCGTCGGCCGGCCATGGGGCCTCGGTCGCGGCGACAGGAGCGGCTTTCCCGGCCGTGCGGCGCGTCGCGGTTGCATGCGCTGGCCTACAATCTCGCCAACTTCATGCGGACGCTGGCCCTGCCCGAGGCGGTCGCGCAGTGGTCGCTGACCAGCCTGCGGGAGAAGCTGATCAAGATCGGCGCCAAGGTCGTGCGCCATGCTCGCTATACCGTCTTCCAGATGGCCGAGGTTGCTGTGCCGAGAGAACTGTTCAGGAAAATACTGCTGCGGATCGAAAGGCTACGATCATCACCGGCCTTGGCATAGGACCGAACGGGGCGAATGCGTCATCACCACGGGAGGAGTGCGTCCGCACGGCGAATGAAAGGGCCAAATTTATCGATCAAAAGCTCGTTCGAGACGGGTGGACCGGGCAGGAGCGCCGGGAAAACGGCGCAGGCCGCCCACGGGTTCACCCGAACCCCACAGAATGATAGCATTCCTACCGTTCCAAGGGTTCATCTGGGAAATGCCGGATAAAATGAGTCACACGCTCAGGCCGTTGGCATAAGGTGCTGCGCACAGGGGAGGTAGGAGAGATGCAGCGCAAACTGTTGATGGTGGTAGTTGCCGCGGCCACCGCGAGCGGCTGCATCACGGGCGCCGACGTTAGCCAGGGCCCCGGGCCTGTCATTTGGACCGCCTCGTTCAACGCCCAATTCGACGCGATGGCGAACTGCCTCGCTCGCCTCTATGCCTCCGAATACACCGCCGTGCCTCAGATCAATCAGCGCGAGCAACGCGCCAACGTGGTTCTGACATTCCCGCAAGGCTCGGCCGTCATGGGGGAGTTTCAGATCCGTCAAGCCAACCCAAGCACGTCCGAGATTTCATGGCGCACGATTGGCGGTACGCCCCAACGCCCAGGGTCCAGCCGCCAGGCTCGCGAGCGCGTCGAACGTTGCGAGCGCGGCGGCACCTGACGCCCAGCCAGCCCAGGAGACTGCAGGTGACTCGAGCTGATGGTGCTCGGCCGGCGGGTTCGGGTTTCTGTTGTGGCAGGCGCGATGATCGGGTGGCTGCGGCACTCGCCGAGGTGAAGTCGGGCGGCGTCCTAATCTGACGCCAGCTTTTTCGGGATCAAGACTACAAAATCGCAACGCGATCGCCCTCGTGCCGATGACCTGGGTTTAGCGCCGGATGGACGGTCCACCCGGGAGATGGCAGCCTGCAAAGCCTGCACGCTCGATCACCCCGATGAGATCGCAAAAATGGCCCTTAGCGGTGATTCCGTCTTTGCCTCCGACTGGGCGCGAACCTTGACCGATCCACTGGCATTCGCTCACGAGCAGCGCTGCCTTTCCTATGCCTGGACATTCCTCGGCTTCACCACGGATCTCGCGAAGGACGGCGACTGGTTCCGCGCGACGCTGGCGACGCGCTCGGTCTTCGTCCAGCGGTTCGGATCCGAGCTGAAGGGCTTCGAGAATGTCTGCGCCCATCGGTTCTACCCGTTGCGGACGAAGGACAGAGGCAACGGCCCCATCGTCTGCGGGTTTCATCATTGGCGCTACGACGGCGACGGCTGCGCCATCGGCATTCCGAAGTGCCAGGAGAATTTCGGCACCGTATCGCGCGCGTTGGGCGCGCGTCTCAAACCCATCGAGATCGCGACCTGCGGCGCGCTCGTCTTCGGCCGGTTCCCGGCGCCGGAGAAGCGTGAGTCTCTGGCGGAGTTCCTCGCCGCCGGCTTCCCGATCCTCGCGGCCCTGTCGCAATCGAGGGCCACACCGCGAGCCCTGTCGATGCCGGTCGCCGCCAACTGGAGGCTCAACCTTCACATCAACCTCGACGACTATCACACCGTGGCCATCCATCCGACGACCTTCGGCAGGAACGGCTATGTGCGGCGGGAAGACATCAGCTATGTCCGCTTCGGTCTCCACAGCGCCTTTCTCGGCACCAGCAAGCCGGACGCCTTCGCGGAAATGGCCGCCGCCTGTGCCGACGGCTCCTTCCGGGCGACGCATTACTGCACCTTCCAGATCCTGCCGAACCTGATCGTTTCTCTGCTTCGTTCGGACGGCGACTTCTTCCATTGCTACGTCCAGCAATCGGTTCCCGTGGCGCACGACCGATCGGTCCAGCGGATCTGGGTTCATCCCTCGCCCTTTCAGGCCGACCATTCCTGGTTCATTCGCTGGACGCGGCCACTGAGCGATCCCATCCGCAACCGGCTGCTCTGGCACTACGTGCGCCGCGTCGGGCGCGAAGACAATTCCGCCTGCGAGCGTTTGCAGGAGGTCGCGCACCAGGTCGACAGGCCCCCCTTCCTGTCGGCCATCGAGGAACGCGTCGGCTGGTTCGAACAGTCCTACCGGCAACTCGTCACCGAAGGAGAAGAGATGCAGAAGTGTATCAACCTGCATCAGATGAACCATTGAACTGGCCCGCGTTGAATCCAGTTGAGCCATAGGTTTCAGCGCTTTGTTTGATTGGATCGGTGGCGAAGACGATGCCGCCAGCGACTGAAGCCGAATCCGATGTCCTCCGTCTCAGTTTCGACCGCCGCCTCAAGCTGGAGTTCCACGGGCCGAGTGTTGCTTCCGATGCCGACTTGCTGGCCTATCGCGAACTCGACAATGCGCTCGGCCTGATGGCCATTGCCGAGTGACGCCCGGTCGATGGGTGCACGGGCCGGAACGGGGGGCATTATCTGGTGGGCATGCTGCGCCAGTCCGTGTTCGGTCGGCTTGCCGAATACGAAGACGTCAACGACGCCGACCGGCTGGGCCGTGATCCTGCGATGCGGCCTCGACTAGCCAGATGGGGCGCTTCGCGACCGAGTGACTGGCGAGTGACGCGACCGGTGGAGCGGGTTGTTGCCTTCTACAACAGGCGCGGCACGTGCGAGCAGTGGATCAAGGAAGGCAAGGACGCGATCAAGTGGACCCGATTGTTATGCTGTTCGTTCGCGGCCAATGCGGTGCGCTTGCAGTTGCATGCGCCGGCCTACAACCTCGCCAACTTCATGCGGACGCTGGCCCTGCCCGAGGCGGTCGC
>JABMNB010000777.1 GCA_013205335.1 Rhodospirillales bacterium | reverse complement strand
CCTTGAGCATCTGCAACGCCCGTCGCGAACCCGTGGCCGTCGCCACGGCGCGGTTGTTCGACCTGCCTTGAGCGACGGCTTCAGCCCTCCGTCGAACGGTCCGGTCATGGTGCGGACGCCGCGGGCCGCGTCCTCGACGCGACGATGGCCACCAGAGCGAAGACCGCCAGCACCAGCAGTCTTGCCGTCACCGCCGGCGGTTCGACGGTGGCCATGGGCTGATCGCATGTAGCCGCCCCGCGCGCCGTCATGGATGAAGCCGCATGACCGCAACCGCATCCGTCGGGCGGAATGGTTGTGCGCGAGGCGATTGCAGCGCGCGCTCCCGGTCGATAGCACTTGCGGGCACGAACCAACGCATCACCGGTCCGGCCGGCTGAGAAAGCGGGAATGGAAAGAGGAAACGCTTCGTGACGTCGCCCGGTATGAATGGGGGCATTCGGCGGCAGGCCATCATCATCGTGGCGACGCTGGCGACCGCCTATGTCGCCAGCCATTTCTTCCGCGCGGCCAATGTCACGATCGGGCTCGACCTGATGCGCGACCTCGATATCGGCCCAGCGGCGCTGGGGGCGCTGACGGGCGCCTTCTTCTTCGGCTTCTCGGCCATGCAGATCCCCTGTGGCTTCCTGTTCGATCGCTACGGTCCGCGCCGCACCGTGACCGGCCTGCTGGTCGTGGCGGTCGCGGGCGCGGCGCTGTTCACCCTGGCGCCCAGCTGGCCGTGGCTGCTGACCGGCCGGGCGCTGATGGGCGCGGGCTTCGGCGTCATGCTGATCGGCAGCATGGTGGTGATCTCGCGCTGGTTCCCGCCCGACCGCTTCGCGACCCTGGCGGGAATCGTGCTGTCGGTCGGCCTGCTGGGCAATCTGCTCGCCACCACGCCGCTCGCCTGGGGCACCGAGATGATCGGCTGGCGCGGCGTGTTCGGGATCATGGTCGTCTTCACGGCACTGGCGGCGCTCGGCGTCTGGCTGGTCGTGCGCGATGCGCCGCCCGGCCATCCCTTCCTCGCGCGCAAGGGGGAGACGCCCGCCGAGATGATGCGCGGGCTGGGCGAGGTGCTGCGCAATCGGCAGCTGCGCTTCATCCTGGCGCTCAATTTCTGCAACTACGCCTGCACCTTCACCGTGCAGGGCCTGTGGGGCGGCCCGTTCCTGCGCGAGGTTCACGGGCTGAGCCGCGTGGACTCCGGCAACGTGCTGCTGGTCGCGGTGATCGCCTACCAGATCGGCATGCTGACCATCAGCCCGCTCGACCGCGTGTTCGACACGCGCAAGCGCATCGCCATCACCGGCACGCTGCTGATCACTGCCATCCTGGCAACGCTGGCGCTGTGGGCCAGCGCGCCGCTGTGGGTCGCGATGGCGGCGATCGTCGGCATCGGCTTCCTGAGCGCCTCCAGCACCATGGTGATGACGCACGGCCGCGGCATCTTCCCCGACCGGCTGATCGGTCGCGGCATCGCCACCATGAACACCAGCGTCATGCTGGGCGTCGCCTGCATGCAGACATTGTCGGGCGTCATCGTCGGCGCCTTCGCGCCGCTGCCCGACGGCGCACGCTCCGAGGAGGCCTATCGCACCCTGTTCGGCTTCATGGTCGCGGTCCTGTTGGTGGCCGTGGCGATCTACAGCCGCTCCACCGACGTCCGCCCCAGCGACGAGCTGCGCGCCCGGCAGGCGGCGTTGAAGTAGCTACGCCAGTCCCAGCCCCATGCCGCCGTCGACGCGCAGGATCTCGCCGGTGATGAACTGGGCCTCGTCGGAGGCCAGGAACAGCGCGGCGTAGGCGGTGTCGTGGCCGGTGCCCATCTTGCCCCGCAGCGGCACCATGGCATTGCGCTCGGCGCGGACGGTCTCGGTCGAGCGGCCGGTCGCCTGGGCGATTCCCGTGATCGCCATCGGCGTGTCCATGAAACCCATCATGATGGCATTGGCGCGGATGCCGTAGCGCGCGTTGGACTGGGCGACATGGGTCGTGAGCCGGTTCACGGCCGCCTTGGAAACCTCATAGGCCATCTGCGTCGCGCCGCTGGTCGCCGCCAGCGAGGAGATGTTGACGATCGAGCCCGCCTTCTGGCTGCGCATCACCGGGATGGCCGCCTTGATGGTCTGCCACATGCCCTTCAGGTTCACGTCGAGGATGCGGTCCAGCACCTGCTCCTCGATGCGGTGGGCCGGCGCGTCGCCGCCGCCGCCGATGCCGACATTGTTGATCAGGATGTCGAGGCGGCCGTAGCGCGTCACCGCCTCCTTGACGATGCGGGCGCAATCGTCGGCAACCGTTATGTCCGCCGCCATCGACGACACGGTGGCGCCAGTGGACGCGATTTCCTTTGCAGTCTTTTCCGCCCGCTCGCCGCTCCGGTCGACGCAGAGAACCGTTGCGCCCTCGCGGGCGAGCAACTGGGCGATGGCCGCACCATTGCCGATCGTCTCGCCGGGAGTCTGTCCGGCACCGACGACGACGGCGATCTTTCCTTCAACGCGCTTCGACATGTCTTGTTT
>JABMNB010000776.1 GCA_013205335.1 Rhodospirillales bacterium | reverse complement strand
GGCAAAAAACGTGGCGGCCGGGTGCCGGATGAGGTGCTCGTTCAGATCGAGCTTGCCCTCGATGTGATCGTCGGCCGGACTGGGGAAGCCGGCGGGAACACGAGAACTGTAGACCGCGAGCGCCAAGTTTGAGGGGGAGTTGGTTAGGGAAAGCACTGTGGAATCCTCATGCGGGTATACGAACAAAACAGGAACACAGTCGAGCTGGCCGGTCAACGTGCCGTTTCCGGGGGATGACCTTCACTCCCGGCAGTATCGGTTCAGCCCGCTGAAAACCCCCACGCCTGGCGCTGCCGATCCCAGCCGGCCGTCACATCCTTGAGCATGGCGTTGACGCTGAGCCCGCGTGGCTGACGTCCGTCGAGAATGGCGGAGACGATGTCGGGCGCTAGGCAGGTGAGGTTCAAGACCCTGCCGACATAGGCGATCGTCACTTTCTCCTGGGCCGCCAGATCGGTGATCGATCTGGCCTTGCCGCTCTCGATCCGCCGCCGCCAGCGATGGGCCTTGATCAGCAGCTTCAGCATGGTGTCGTCGACCGCGGGCGGGGGCGAGAGGGGAGAGGAGACGCCGTCGGGCGCCAGGATCAGCCTGCGACCGCCGCGCCGCTTGAACTGGGCGGGTACATGGATGGTGAGGGTCGTGACCTCGACGGAGCGCAGGCGGGTCATGCCGCAACCCCGATCCCGGTCCCGACCCCGGCCGGCTTCAGTTCCTCGGCCAGACTGCGCATGCCCGCGGCGCGCAGGGTGATGCCGAACCCGCTCGGCTTGATCACGATCCGCTCGACCAGCAGGTGGAGAATGCGCTGCTGCTCGGCCGGGAACAGCTCGGACCAGATCGTGTCGAGCCGTCCGAGGGCGGCGATGATGTCGCGCTCACGCCCGGCAGGGTCGCCGGCATCGTCGAGGGCCGCTGCCGCGGCGATGGTTTGGGCAGCGATCTCGGGCGTCCTGAATATGCCCTGCATCTGCGCCAGCACGAGCGTCTCCGCCTCTCCGGCGGCGACCGAGCGCACGGGACAGGTGGCATGGCCGTTCCTGATGGCGCTGGTGCAGAGGTAATAGCGGTAGAGCCGGCCGCGGCGGCGGGTGTGGCTGGGCGTCATGGCTTTGCCGCAGCAGCCGCATTGCATGAGCCCCTTGAGCGGGGCCGGGGTGGCGGCACGGGTCCGGCTGGCGCGCTGGCGGCTGTTGACCGCGAGCACGCTCCGCACACGGTCCCACGTCTTGCGCTCGACGATTGCCTCGTGCTCGCCGGGATGGTTCTCGCCCTTGTGGACGGCGTCGCCGATATAGACCCGGTTGCCGAGCAGCTTGTAGAGGAACCCCTTGTCGATCCGCCGGCCCGGCCGAGCGCGGCCGCTCTGGGTGGTCCAGGATTTTGTTCGATGACCGGCCTCGGCGAGTTCCTGAGCCAGCACGGTGGCGGAGCCGATGGCCAGGAAGCGGTCGAAGATCAGCCGGACCAGTGCCGCCTCGGCGGGATTGACGACCAGCTTGCGGTTGCGCACGTCGTAGCCGAGCGGCGGTACGCCGCCCATCCACATGCCGCGCTTGCGCGACGCTGCCACCTTGTCGCGTATCCGCTCGCCGATGACCTCGCGTTCGAACTGGGCGAAGGACAGCAGGATATTCAGCGTCAGCCGTCCCATGCTGGTCGTCGTGTTGAAAGACTGCGTGACGCTGACGAAGGTGACGCCACGGCGGTCGAACACTTCAACGAGCTTGGCAAAATCCATCAACGCCCGGCTGAGACGATCGATCTTGTAGACGACGACCACGTCGACACGGCCGCCCTCGATGTCGGCGAGCAGGCGTTTGAGAGCCGGTCGCTCGAGATTGCCGCCGGAGAAGCCTCCGTCCTCGTAGCGATCGGCGATTGCGATCCAGCCTTCGTGCCGCTGGCTCTCGATGTAGGCGAGCCCGGCATCGCGCTGCGCATCGAGCGAGTTGAACTCCTGCTCCAGCCCTTCCTCGCTCGACTTGCGGCAATAGACGGCGCAGCGGATCTTACGTTTGATCACGGGCGTCATTTTGCGCGGTCCCGCTTTGCCGGGTTGGGCAGTCCGAAGAACGCCCAGCCATTCCACCTCGTGCCCGTGATATGGCAGGCGATGGCCGAGAGCGATTTGAACAAGCGGCCGGCATATTCGTAGCCGCCATCGACGACGACGGCCTCGTGGGCGACGTCCTGGTATTCGCGGATCAACCTTGTGCCAATCAGCAGCCGCTGTGCTGTGCCAGCATGGACGCTCCTGGCGCGGCCGGCACCCTTGCCCACTGGTATGTCATCGACCAGGGCATCGAGCCGCTTCTGGTAATCCGCCGCCAGCCCGCCGTAGGTCAGCTCCTGGATCCGATGTCCCAGTCCGCGAACCAGAAACCCGCGCCGGTACGCCGGCGGCTCCACCCCGAAATACTCGGTCCACATCGCCTTCAGTTCGTCCTGCGATCGGTCTTGGAGATCGGCGATTTGGCGCAGGATTGGCGTTGTCATGGCTGCTCTCTACGGGCGTTTTGCGTTACGCCATGACCGCTTCCTTCGACCGGTAAGTCGAGGCAAACGTCTCCGCTTCTGCTGTTGTGCCGCACGTTTTCAGACCGCGCTCGATTGCGGAAACGCAGGTACCCAACGGCCAGAATGTGCCCGATCTCGGCCAGGCGGTCGTCGGAGGTCATGTGGTCGGGCGGGAGCGGGTTCGGGCGTTTCATGTCTCGGCTGGCCGTGTTCGGTGGTGTCGTTACCGATCAAAAGCCACCCGGCAGCCCGAGACGGGACATCTCAGAAGAATGGGATGCAGAAATGCGAACGGGCGAAGAACATCAGATCTTGCCGCCCGCAGTTTTGTCCACAATTATCGCAGGTTGAATCAACCAAAATCAGTTGTTCAACGAGGTGAATTCATGGTGCGCAAATCACTTCGCATCGGCCCCAGTACGCACAAGCTGATCGAAGATGCGCGCGTCGATCTCGCCCGCGAAGTTCTTACTCTTAGGTGCGGTGATGATGGTGATTTCAGGCGCCAGGTGCGACATCGCAGTGTCAAGCTCCAAGCATGGCGCCATGAGCGCGCTCTATAGCTCAAGTAAGTTTTCGGAGAAACTATGGTACGTGCCCCGGCCAAGACCTGTCCCAACCTTTCTCGGCTATTCGATGATGCAGAGCCGAAACTGCTGTCCGCATTTCTTGAAAGCAAAGCTTTCGAGAGGTTGAACTGGCTGGCGACCTACAAGTTCGATCCGGGCAACCCAGACGGTCTGCCAGTTGCCAGCAATATGCTGCGGCAGGAAAAGAAGGACCGACTGGGCCCGCTCGAAACCGAAGCAGCCCGGATCGTCATAATCGCGAGCGACCGCGGCGAGTACGTCCTCGAAGGTCTCGCCAATACCAAGCTCGAACCCGACCGCGCCAAGGAACTTCTGAAACAGCGGGACAAGCTCGCGCGAAGCCTATGGGCCTTTGCCAACGAACATGGCTTGTTCGAAGCGGCAGAAAACAGCCTGCACCTGCGTCTGTACCGGCGCTATGACAAGCACTACCAGACTTTCATGGCCGAGCCTTCGGTCGACGGGGGCCCGGACGCCGGCAGCGCATTGCTCGAAGAGCTTCTGGTTGATCTCAACAAGCGTCTCGATCGCGGCGACGGCTACAGC
>JABMNB010000775.1 GCA_013205335.1 Rhodospirillales bacterium | reverse complement strand
CGCCGGCGGCTCGGCCAAGCAGGGGCGCAACCGCGCCTTCCAAGCGAGCCTGCCGCTGCGCGGCAAGATCCTGAACGTCGAGCGCGCGCGCTTCGACAAGATGCTGGGCTCGGCCGAAATCGGCACGTTGATCACCGCGCTCGGCACCGGCATCGGTCACGACGACTTCAACCTCGACAAGCTGCGCTACCACAAGATCATCATCATGACGGACGCCGACGTCGACGGCTCCCACATCCGCACCTTGCTGATGACGTTCTTCTATCGCCAGATGCGCGACCTGATCGAGCGCGGCCACCTCTACATCGCCCAGCCACCTCTGTTCAAAGCAGCCAAGGGCAAGTCGTCGATCTATCTCAAGGACGAGCGCGCGCTCGACGATCACCTGATCCAGACCGGCCTCGAGGGCGCCACCCTGCAGCTCGGCAACGGCCAGGTCCAGGCCAAGGACGATCTGCGACGCACCGCCGACATCGCCCGCTCGGTCACCAACCTCGTGAAGCCGCTGGCACTGTCGCGCCGCGTCACCAGCCAGGCCGTCATCGAGCAGGCCGCGATCGCGGGCGCGCTCAAGCCCGACGTGTTGAGCGATCCCGAACTCGCCAAGCAGGCAGCCGACTACATCGCCAAGCGTCTCGACGTCGTGAGCCCTGTGCTGGAGCGCGGCTGGACCGGCGAACCAATCGCCGACGGCGGCCTCGCCTTCACGCGACGCCTGCGCGGCGTCACGGAACGCCATGTGATCGACGGGCCTCTCACCCGCAGTGCCGAGGCGCGCAAGCTCGACGCGCTCGCTGAAGAGCTGCAGGCCGTCTACGAGAAGCCCGGCCTGTTCGCGATGAAGGACAAGGAGACCAGGATCTCCTCGCCCACCGAGCTGTTTGCCGCCATCCTCGAGGCAGGCCGCAAGGGTGTCACGATCCAGCGCTACAAGGGCCTGGGCGAGATGAACCCCGACCAGCTCTGGGAGACAACTCTCGATCCCGAGGCGCGTACGCTCCTGCAGGTCCGCATCAACCACGCCGACGAGGCCGACGAAATCTTCTCGACCTTGATGGGCGATGTCGTCGAGCCGCGCCGCGACTTCATCCAGGAAAACGCGCTGAAGGTGGCGAATCTCGATGTCTAGGATTGGATATGCCCTGCTCGCCGCCGCGCTGTTCACCGGCGCCGCCGCGGGTCCGACGTCCGCTCAGACTCAGTCGACGTCACCGACGGCGAATGCCGGCACCAAGCTCAATTTCCCGGCGAGCCTCGGCGGTGCCACCTTCGAGCGCTCGATCAACTACGCAGCGCCTCCGGCCAACAATCCCGGCCAGGGCATGGCCTACCACTACTCGACGCCCAAGCGGCTCATGATCAGCGTGCAGGTCTTCGACCTCGGCCGCCGCGTGCCGGCGGGCAGCGACAATCCGGTGGTCACCGGCCAGTTCAACGCCGAGGTCAGCTCCGCCGAGCAGCAGTTCAAGTTCGCGGGTTACACCGGCTTCCAGAAGCCGTCGGTGCCGTCGGTCTGCACCTATGGAACCGTGAGCTTCCGCTGCATCACGTACAGCGGCGTCACCCAGGCCAACTCGCGGGTCTACAGCAAGCTGCTGCTGACCGGCTTCCGCGAGCACTTCATCAAGATCCGGATCGACTGGGCACAGTCGCACCAGCAGACCGCGGCAGACGCCGAAGCCTCGCTGCAGTCCTTCGTGCCTGCCCTGATGCGCTGATCGTCGAGGCCCGCGCACTTGTCTTCCCGGCCCTTCAGCGCAGGCCGAGCCTCCGGAACAAGCCAACCGTCGTCATCAAGCCGAGCGTGACGAGGCAGAGACCGCCGATCTGCAGCGCGCCGGGGATTTCACCGACGATCGGAATGCCGACCAGCACCGACAGAGCCGGCACGATGGCCGGAAACAGCACGGCCCGGCTCACGCCGAGGAAAATCACGGCCTGACTATAGGCGACCATCGTGATGGCGCCCTGCAATCCGCCCTGAACCAGCCCCTGGAAGGCCAGCATGCCGAGCGGCAGTGCCTGCAGGTGCGCGATGCCCATTACGGCAAGGTAGATCGGCGTCGTCATCACGAACGACAGCACGGCCACGACGGCGGTGGCCTGCAACGCCGGCAATCGCCAGTGCCGCAACAGCAGGGTGAAGCCCGCCCACAGCACGCTCGACGCGAAGAACAGGAGATCGCCCAGCCAGGCGCGCTCGCCCGCCGGCTGGGTGAGCCCATCCCAGCCGATCAGGAAGATGCCCGCCAGCACGATGGCGGCGCCGACCAGATGGTTGCGACTCAATCGCTCGCGCAGGAACAGCGCGGCGCCGATTGTGCTGACGATGGTGACGGTCGAGGGGGCAATCACCGCGCCATGGGCCAACGGCGCAAAGCCGTAGCCGCCGGTCTGCAGCAGCGCGAAGGGAGCGCCGCCCAGAACCGTGAGGATCAGCGAGCGGCGCAGGCCGATCCCGGCAAAGTCGCGCAGGCCGTAGCGCAGGAGCAGCGGCAGCATGATCGCGCCGGCCACGACGTAGCGCGCGAAGATCATGTCGACGGCGCCGAGGCCGCCCAGGATGCCGGCTCGCGCCGAGGCGAACGACAGCGAGGCCCCCAGCGCCATGATGGCGCCGCACAGGAATCCCCAGTGGTCGCGTGTGATCCGCACGGGTGTTCCCTCGGCCATGCCCTTCGCTAGCACGGAGCGGGCCAGCGGCACACGAATTTTAGTGCAATCGCTCCAGAATTGCGCTCTTATGCTTAAATGGCTCGCCTGAGGGAATTCGACGAAGACCGTGCGCTCGATGCCGCGGTCGACTGTTTCTGGAGTCGCGGCTACGAGGCCACGTCGGTACGCGACCTCGCGCGCGAGATGGGGATCGGCGGCGCCAGCCTCTACAACGCCTACGGCGGCAAGCGCGCCTTGTTCGAGCGCGTCCTCGAACGCTACGCCAACCGCACGACCCGCGAGCGCATCGCGCGGCTCGAGGCCAGTCATCGTCCCCGCGAGGCGATCCGCGCGTTCCTGGCCGAGGTGATCGACCGTTCGCTGAAGGACACCGACTGCAAAGGCTGCCTGCTGGTGAATTCCGCGCTCGACGTGGCGCCACACGATGCCGAACTCGGCCGCGCGGTCACGGGCTATCTCGAGGAGATCCGCGCGTTCTTCCGGCGCAACGTCGAGGCCGCGATCGAGGCCGGCGAAACGCCGCGCGGCACCGATGCCGAGGACCTGTCGATCCACCTGCTGGGCGTGCTGATGGGCATGCGCGTGCTGTCGCGCACCGGTGCTCGCCGGCGGACGCTGGAAGCCGTGGTTCGGCCGGCGCTCGACCTGCTCGGGAGACCGCATTGATCGACCGTCTGAATGACGCCGCCCTGAGCGCGCTGCCCGACGACGTCCCCGTCGTCATGCTGAACCTGATGCGCTTCCGCGAGCGCTCGCTCGACGGCGAGGGCAGCGGCTGGGATGCCTATCTGCGCTACAGCGCGCTCACCATCAAGCTGATCAAGGCGCAGGGCGGCACCATCATCTGGACCGGCGATGCCGAAGCGGTGGCGCTGGGCGAGCCCGACCGGCATCGCTGGGATTACGTAGCGCTGGTCCGCTATCCCTCGCGCGCGGCTTTCCTCGCCATGATGGCATCGCCCGAATACGCGGCGGCCAACGTCGAACGCGAGAACGGCTGCATCGACCACGTCATCGTCGCCACGCGCCAGACCTACAGCAACCTCAGCGAAACCCGAACCAAGGAGTAGGCAATGTCATTGGCAGACAAACTCTCGGCAATGCGAGCGGCCAGCGCGGCGCGGCTTCCCGCAGACAAGCAGGCCATCATGGAGAGGGCCACCGAAGATCTGCGCCGTACGGGAATACTCGACCGCATCGTGCCGGTCGGCAGTCGGATGCCAGCCTTCGCACTGGCCGACCACGACGGGCGTCGTGTCGACTCGGACGATCTTCTCGCCGGTGGGCCGTTGGTCCTGTCCTTCTTCCGAGGGTCCTGGTGACCCTACTGCCGGCATGAGCTGGATGCTCTGCAAAGCGTGTACGCCGACATCGCGGGCCTTGGCGCCAGCCTTGTCGTGATCTCGCCCGAACTGCCGGTGCGCACGGCAGACATGGCAACCAAACA
This sequence comes from Rhodospirillales bacterium, assembly GCA_013205335.1. Taxonomy (GTDB): domain Bacteria; phylum Pseudomonadota; class Alphaproteobacteria; order Reyranellales; family Reyranellaceae; genus Reyranella. The sequence goes on along the minus strand of JABMNB010000775.1, from coordinate 5,007 downwards.
GAAGCTTACCTTCCCGATCGTCTGGGACGAGAAATCCGCTGTCGCGGAATCCTTTGGCCTCGCTTTCACGCTCCCCGACGACCTGAGAGAAGTTTACCTGAGCCTCGGCATCGATCTCCCGCTGCGCAATGGCGACGCCTCCTGGCAGCTGCCGGTGCCTGCGCGATTCGTTGTCGACGGCGAGGGCATCGTGCGCTCGGTCGAAGCCGACGTGGACTACAAGTACAGGCCCGAACCGGAACCTGCCGTCGCGCTCCTGCGCGACATCGTTGCGGGCTGAGGCCTCGCGGAAGCAACAGGGGAACCCAGCGCATGGTCAAACGTCTCAGCGACATGCCGGAAGTCGAGGCCCATCATCTGCGGCGCATCGAGTGTCCCACGTTCGACGACACGCCGGCGCTCCCCGGCAAGCCGCTCAGCCAGCGCCGGGTCGCGCTGATTTCGACGGCCGGCCTGCATCGCCGCGGCGACCGGCCGTTCCGCCCCGGCGACGGCAGCTATCGCGTCATTCCGGCCGGGACGCCGGCGCGCGACCTGGTGATGAGCCACATCTCGGTGAACTTCGACCGCACCGGCTTCCAGCAGGACCACAACGTCGCCTTCCCGATCGACCGGCTGCGCGAGCTGGTCGAACAGGGCGTCGTGGGCTCGATGGCCGCGATGCACTATTCGTTCATGGGCGCGTTCCCGCCCGATGCTGCCGAGCCGCATGCCCGGCATCTCGCCGGCCTGCTCAAGCAGGATGCCGTCGATGCGGCCCTGCTCGTTCCCGTTTGACCCGCCTGTACGCGCGCCGTGGGCGCGCTGGGCCACTTCCTCGAGCGCGAGGGCATTGCGACCGCCAGCATCAGCCTGGTGCGTGAGCACACCGAAACCATCCGCCCGCCGCGGGCGCTCTGGGTCACGTTCGAACTCGGCCGGCCGCTCGGCATCCCGGACGATCCCGACTTCCAGCGTCGCGTGCTGCGCGCGACGGCGGAGCTGCTCGAGCGCAGCGACGGACCGTTGATCGTCGACTATCCCGAAGACGTCACCGAGGAGGCCGACTTCACCGGCTGGGCCTGCCCGATCAACCTGGCACCCCAGGCCTCCGACACGCTGACGGCCGAAATCGATCGGCTCGCGACGTGGCACGACCAGATCGTCGCCAGAACCGGCCGCACGACGACCGGCGTCTCCGGCCTAGACATGCCGGCGGCCGGCGCCCTGCTCTCCGCCGCCCTGGCCGGCGACCTGCCGGCGGCACAGGCGCTCAAGGAAGCGGTCGACGACCTGCGGGCCTACTATCTGGAGGCGGCCTCGGCCTTTCCCGATCCCGGCACGGCGAAGAAGCGCAAGGCGTGGCTGTGGGATGAGACGCTGTTCGGCAGGGCGCTGCTCGACCTGCAGCCCAGGCTGGCCGCGAGTGACGACCCGCAGCACAGAATCCTGGGAAACCTGACCTTGATCCCGGCGACCGAGCGCCACCGGTTGGCCAAGGCCTAAAGCACCATCTGCGTCTGGGTCACCACCGCCACCAGCTTGCCTTCGGCGGTGGTGATGCGCGTCGTCCACACCATGGTGCGGCGACCGCGATGGATCGGCGTGGTCTCGCCGATCACCGTGGTGCCGACCGGCGCCGGCCCCACGAAGTTGGTCTTGCTCTCGATCGTCGTCGTGCCCTTGCCCTCGGGCAGGTTGAGCACGGTGGCGGCGGCGCCCAGCGTATCGGCGAAGGCCATCACCGCGCCACCGTGCAGGATGTCGGGCCGCGTGCAGAGCTCGGGGCGGACGACCATCTCGGCCGTCACGCCCATCTCGCTCGCGGCCGTGAACTTCAGCCCCAGAACTTCGGCGAAGGGCAGCTTGATGTCGTTCAGGAGCTGAAGCCTGTCCATGATCGTTTCCTCTCGTCGGCGTCTAGTGGGCGGTGCTGATGCGGCGCAGGCCGAGATACTCGAGGATCGCGAGGTCGGCCACGATCAGCGCGACGACGACGATGCCCGCGATGCCGGCCCCGGTCCAGGACGCCGGCAGCATCAGCATCACGGCGCTGATCGCGACCCAGGAGGCGTCGAGGAGGAAGATCGCCCGGGCCCAGCCCAAGGGCATGTCGGGGCGTGACGCGACCCAGCCGCACACCGCACCGAAGGCCACGAAGCCCACCCCCAGCAGTTCCAGCGCGAGGGCGAGATCCATGCCCAGCACCTGGAGGGGCGCATGGGTGGCCATCTTCGCGATGGGAGTGGCGAAGGCCGCCAGAAGGGCGCCGGAGCCCACGGACAGGATGGCGTTGGCCCAGAGCGTGCGGCGGAGCAGGCGATCGGATGAAGCAGTCATGTCGTCCTCCTTTGGTTGCGGACGATCGGGAGATCGCATTCCCCCACCGGTCTCTCAATTACGCAGGAGGTAATCGGCGGGCCCGCGGGCCGGTGCTAGGCTTCGCGCCATGAGCACAATTCCCGCTTCGGTGTCCTCTCCCGCGGCCGACACGTTCGGTCCCATGCTGCGCGCCTGGCGCCGCCGCCGTGGCGCCAGCCAGCTCTCGCTGGCGCTGCAGTCCGGCGTCTCGCAGCGCCATGTCAGCTTCCTCGAATCGGGCCGTGCCCGCCCCAGCCGCGAGATGGTGGTCCAGCTCTCGACCGCGCTCGACGTGCCGCTGCGCCAGCGCAACGAGATGCTGCTGGCGGCGGGGTTCGCGCCGGCCTACCGCGAAAGCAACCTCGCCGCGCCCGAACTCGCGCCGGTGCGCCAGGCCATCGATTTCATGCTTAGGCAGCAGGAGCCCTACCCTGCCGTCGTGATCGACCGGCTGTGGAACCTGCTGCAGGCCAACGAGGCGGCCAACGCCTTCACCGTCTTCCTGTTCGAGGGCATGCCGCCCGCGCCGCCGCCCGGCAAGGGACCCAACCTGCTGCGCTGGATCCTCGATCCCAAGGCTTTGCGCTCGAAGATCTCCAACTGGGAGGAGGTCGCGCGCTATCTCGTGTCGACGACCTATGCCGAGATCCTGGCGTCCGGTGGCGAGCCCAAGGCGCTCGCCTTCATCGAGGAGATCATGGCCTATCCCGACGTGCCCGCCTCGTTCCGCAAGCTGCGCTTCGAGGAGCGGCCGGGGCCGGTGCTGACGGTCGACTATCTGGTGGGCGGCAAGGCGCTCTCGGTGTTCACGACCATCGCCACCCTGGGAACGCCACAGGACATCACCCTGCAGGAAGTCCGCGTCGAGAGCTTCTTCCCCGCCGACGACCGTAGCGACGCGCTGTTCAAGAGTCTGGCAGCGAAACGCTGAAGGGCCGGCCGGCCAGGCGCGCGGGGCGGATGGCGTGACCGCGGCAAAATGCTAATCACGTCGCCGACCATGGGCGGCCCAAGCATCCTCGTTACGCTCGACATCGCCCTGCGCGGCGCGGGTATTGCGCTGCTCCTGATCGTCGCGGCCGCGACGCTGCGACGGGCCCGGGGCCGGCCCGCCGGCTGGCTCGGCGCGCTGCTCGCCGTGGGCGCCGCCGCCTACGCCGTCTGCTCCTCGCCCGGCCCCCATGATCCGCCGGTCTGGTTCGCCCCCGTCCTGATGCTCTGCACCGGCAATGCCGCCGTCTTCTGGCTGTTCGCCCAGGCGATGTTCGACGATTCCTTCCGGCTGAGGCCCTGGCATGCGCTGGTCTGGCTGGGCCTGGTCGTCTGGCCGCTGGCCCATCTGCTGGGCGCGGGCTTCACCTCGCACTGGCTGCTGGGCGTGCTCGTGCGTGGCGCGGTGATCCTGCTGGCGTTGCTGGCGCTGGCGCAGACGGTGCGGGGCTGGAGCAGCGATCTGGTGGAAGGCCGACGACGCCTGCGCCTGTTCATCCTGATCGCCGTGGCCCTCCACATCGCCGTCACCGTCACGGTCGAACTCGTCTTTGGCGCCGACCAGGTCCCGATGGCGTTGCACCTGCTGAACTCGGGCGCCCTGGTCGCGATCGCGGCCATCATCGCCCTCCTCCTTCTGCAGGCCGACCTCGACTCCGTCCTGGGCCCGGTGGCGGTCGGACCGGCCGTCGATGCCGTCTCGTCCACCAGCCCACCGCCCTCCCAGCCCCTTGCTGCGACGATGCCGGAGGAAGAGCCCGCCGACCCGGCCCTGCTCGCCACGCTCGAACGGCTGATGTCGGTCGACAGGCTTTACCGTCAGGAGGGACTGACCATCGGCGTCCTCGCCGGCCGGCTCGGCCTGCCCGAGTACCGGCTGAGGCGCGCCATCAACCGCGGACTGGGCTACCGGAACTTCAACGAGTACCTGAACCGCCACCGTCTGGCCGACGCCAAGCAGGCGCTGGCCGATCCCTCCCAGGTCGACGTCCCGATCCTGACCATCGCCCTCGATTCGGGCTTCCAGTCGCTCGGTCCCTTCAACCGCGCCTTCAAGGCCGATACCGGCATGACCCCGACGGAGTACCGAAAGGCCGCCGAAGGCCGCAAAGGCGCCTGATTTCCCGCCGATTCCGGAATCGGCGAGCCGTTTTTCGCCGCAGATCGCCGATTTTCACCTTCGGCGCGATCCTTCCGCCGCCTCCTCCTAGGCATTGGGCACGCCTGATGGAGGGGCGATCGATGAACGAACTCTGGCACGTCTACCTGTCTGCCTGGCCCACGGTCTGGGCCATGGACACCGCCCGCTACCTCGTGGCCGCCACGCTGATGGCCACGATCCTCGCTTTGTTCTGGCGAGCCGGTCTGGCCCGCCGCAAGCTGCAGGCGCGCGATCCCGCCCGGGGCCAGCGGCGGCGCGAATTCCTGGCGTCGATGCGGACGGCGTTCATCTTTTCACTGCTGGGCGCCCTCGTGGCGGTGGGCGACCATCAGGGCTGGATCACGATCTACAAGGACTTCCGCCAGGCCGGACCGCTCTACCTCGTCCTGTCGCTCGCCCTGATGCTGGTGGCCCACGACACCTACTTCTACTGGGCCCACCGTGCCATGCACCACAGGCGCCTGTTCGCGCTGTTCCATCGCACGCATCATCTGTCGCGGACGCCAACGCCGTGG
>JABMNB010000774.1 GCA_013205335.1 Rhodospirillales bacterium | reverse complement strand
CGACAGCACGGCCACTTCCGTCGTGCCGCCACCGATGTCGACCACCATCGAGCCGGTGGGCTCGGTGACCGGCAGGCCGGCGCCGATTGCCGCTGCCATCGGCTCCTCGATCAGCCAGACCTTGCGGGCGCCGGCGCTCTCGGCCGATTCCTGGATGGCGCGGCGCTCGACGGCGGTGGAGCCGGAGGGCACGCAGACCACGATCTGCGGATGGGCGAAGCTGCGGCGATTATGCACCTTCGAGATGAAGTGCTTGATCATTGCCTCTGCGACTTCGAAGTCGGCGATGACGCCGTCGCGCAGCGGGCGGATCGCCTGGATGTTGCCGGGCGTACGGCCCAGCATCATCTTCGCTTCTTCGCCGACCGCGAGGACCTGCCGCTTGCCGCTCTGCGTGGTCAGCGCCACGACGGACGGTTCGTTGAGAACGATGCCACGACCCTTCACGTAGACCAACGTGTTGGCCGTACCGAGGTCGATGCCCATGTCCGCCGAAAATAGCCCGATGACGCGCGACAGCATTGAGTTAAGTCTCTGTAATTACAGCGAAATCTTGAATGTATGGCGCCATTCCGAGGTCAGGCGCCGGGGTGCGACCGGGTTTAGACCGGCAGGGCAAGGCTCGCAAGGCGATTCAAACAGCCGCACCGATGGTCACCGTTTGTGCTCGTCCGTGATCCTACCGAACGAAAAGTTGCGCGCGGCGGGCGTCTCAGACCCCTTCCAGACGACGCTCCTGCCGCTCGAGCCAGGCCACGACGTCGGCGCGACGGCCCGCCTCGATATGCGCCCATTGATGCGACTTCAGCTCCTCGCCGCGTCCCGACCGCCAGTATTCCTTCACGACGAGCATCGTCCATGGCGCGGTGCCGCTGCGGCGGCCGGTCGTGACCTCGACGGTGAAGCCGTGGCCCGCCCCCGCGTAGCTGTGCCGCTCACGCTGCCACTCGACGCCTTCGATGCTCCAGGCCGTCTTCGGGACGCGCGTCGTGCCGGCTTCGAGCAGGCGATCGACGATGCGAAAGAACGACGCGTCGCCGATCTTGCGCACTAAGACAGGCTCCCATGCAAACGACCGACCTCACCCTGAGGAGCGCCCCGTAAGGGCGCGTCTCGAAGGGTGCGCAACACGCACATCGCTCTTGAAGTCACCCTTCGAGACGGCGCTACGCGCCTCCTCAGGGTGAGGCCTGTGCCGATCTTGCGCACCTCAGAGGCCCATCATCTTGGCGATGGTGTTGCGCTGGATGTCGTTGGTGCCGCCGCCGATCGATCCCACGCGCACGTCGCGGAACAGCCGCTGGATGTCGTGCGCCATCGTGTAGCCGGCACCGCCCATGATCTCCATGGCGAGATGGGCGCACTTGAACTCGCCGTCGGTGCCCTGGATCTTGGCGATCGCCGTCTCCTCGACGGGATCGAGGCCGGCATCGAGCATGTCGGCCAGGCGATAGGTCAGAGCCTGCGTCGTGCGCAGCGCGATGCGCATGTCGGCGAACTTGTGCTGGATCGCCTGGAACTTCGAGATCGGCTGGCCGAACTGCACGCGGTCCTGTGCGAAGCGCTTGGCGTACTCGATGGCGAAATGCATGTTGCCGCAAGCTTGCGCGGCAAGACAGAGCCGCTCGAGGTTCAGTCCCTTCATCAGGCCCGACCAGCCGCGATTCTCCTCGCCGATCACATGATCGGCCGGCACGAACACGCCGTCGAAGAAGATCTCGTTGGCGTGCGTGGTGCGCCGGCCGAGCGTCGGCAACGGCTTCATGGTGAGACCGGCCGCGCGCGCATCGACCCAGAATAGCGTCACGCCCTTGTGCCGCGCCTCGCTGTCGGTCTTGGCCACCACCATCAGATAGTCGGCGACGTGGGCTGCACTGATGTAGAGCTTCTGGCCGGTGAGGCGATAGCCGTTACCGTCGCGCACCGCGCGCGTCTTGATGCCCGAGGCGTCGGACCCGGTGTCAGGCTCGGAAAGCGCAAAGGCCGACTTGAGCTTGCCGGCGCAAATCTCCGGCAGATAGCGGCGCCTGAGATGCTCGCCCGCCGTCAGTTGTAGGTGCATGCCGCCATAGACGACGGTCGGCAGATAGAGCGAGGACGCGCCGCTATAGTGACGCGCCAGCGCCTCGACCAGCACGACGAGGTCCTTGCGACTGCCGCCCATGCCGCCATAGGCGGGATCGTACGGCAGCGCCATGTAGCCGGCTGCGGCCAACGCATCGAACGCGGCGTGCGGAAACGCGGACTCGTCGTCGAGCCTGCGGATCTCTTCCGCTGGCAGCACGCGGGCCAGCAACTCGGCGACGTTGCGCCGGATCAGGACCTGTTCGTCGGTCAGGCCGAATTCGTCGAGCGTGCTCACTTGGGCTTGGTGTCCTGACGATAAAGGTAATAGGCCCAACCACCGACGCCGAAGAGGGCCACGAAGACGAGGATTTCGTAGAGGGACATGGTCAGTCGAACACCACGACGCCGCGCGCGACTTCACCCGCCATCATGCGCTTGAAGCCCTCGTTGATCTCATCGAGCCTGTAGGTGCGGCTGATCAGGCCGTCGATGTTGAGCCGCTTGTTCATATAGTGGTCGACCAGCACCGGGAAATCGAGATCGGGGCGTACCGATCCATAGAAGGTGCCGCTCATCGTCTTCTCGCCGAACACCATCGCCATCGGCGAGTACTGCGCCTTCACCGTCGCCGCGGCGATGCCGACCGCAACGGCGTGGCCGCCCGGCGCCAGCGCGTCGAAGGCAAGCGCCTGCGTGGGGCCGATCGACACCGCATCGAACGAATAGTCGACGCCCAGCCCGCCGGTGATCTCCTTCACCTTCTTCACCGGATCGTTGTCGGTAGCGGTGTTGACGGTGTGGGTGGCGCCGAAGGTCTTCGCCATCTCGAGCTTGTTGTCGAGGATGTCGGCCGCGATGATCTTGGCTGCGCCCGAGAGCATCGCGCCCTGCACCGCGTTCAGCCCGACGCCGCCGCAGCCGATCACCAGCACGGTCGAGCCGGCCTCGATCCTGGCATGACGCGTCACCGCGCCGACGCCCGTCGCCACGCAGCAGCCGACCAGCGCCGCCTGTGGCCACGGCATGTCCTTGCGGATCGGGATCACCATCTCCTCCGGCACCACGACCTCTTCGGCGAAGGTGCCGATGCGGGCCATCTGGTTGAGGCCCTGCCCCTTGTGCTTCAGCCGCAGGGTGCCGTCGTACTGCGAACCCGGCGGCACCGAGGCGCGGCCGATGCACAACACCGTGCGCCCCTGGCTGCAGTAGCGGCAGCGCCCGCAATGGGGACGGAACGAAAAGATCACGTGGTCGCCCGGCTTCACGGTGGTGACGCCCGGACCGCATTCGAGAATCTCGCCCGCCGCCTCGTGGCCCGGCACGATCGGCATCGGCGAGGGCCAGTCGCCGTTCATGATGTGCCAGTCGCTCTGGCAGACGCCCGAGGCCTTCATCTTCACGCGCACTTCCAGCGCCTTGGGCGGGTCGAGCTCGCATTCGACGACCTGCAGCGGCTCGTTGGGCTTGAACAGAACGGCGGCCTTCATGTTTTCCTCCCGAAACGTTGCCGGCACTATATCATCGGGCCATGAGCAAAACCCTCCTGATCACCGGCGGTGCCTCCGGCATCGGCGCCGAGACCGCCCGCCAGGCCGCGACGCGCGGCTACGGCATCGCCATCAACTACCGGACCCGCGACGCCCAAGCCAAGGCCGTGGTCGCCGACGTCGAGGCCAGGGGCGGCAAGGTGATCGCTTTGCCCGGCGACATGGCGCGCGAGGCCGACATCGTGCGGCTGTTCGAGGAAACCGAGAAGGCGCTGGGCCCGATCACCCATCTGGTAAACAGCGCCGGCACCAACGGAAGCCGCGGCAGGGTCGACGAATACGACGCCGCGGTGCTGACCAACCTGTTCGCGACCAACGTCACCGGCCTGATGCTGTGCTGCCGGGAGGCCGCCAGGCGCATGTCGACCAGGCATGGCGGCAAGGGCGGCGCGATCGTCAACGTCTCGTCGATGGCCGCGACTTTGGGTGGCCGCCTCGGCTCCTCGGCCTATGCCGCCAGCAAGGGTGCGGTCGATGCCTTCACCAAGGGCTTTGCCCGCGAAGTGGCGGCCGAGGGCATCCGCGTGAACTCGCTGCGGCCCGGGATGGTGCTGACCGAGATGACCGAGGGCCGCCTGATGGACCCGGCCTTCCGCGCCAACATCGAGAAGTCGATCCCGATGGGCCGGGTCGGCACGTCGACCGAAATCGCCGAGGCGGTGCTGTGGCTGTTGTCGGACGAATCGTCCTTCATCACCGGCGCGATGCTCGATGCGTCCGGTGGCGGGTACATTATTTAGGGCGCGTCCCGCTCCGGATGGACCCGCACCACCTCATCCTGAGAGGCTGGCCTGAAATGAATTGAATCAATTCAAGCACTTACCTCATCCTGAGAGCTTGTGAGCGTATTGGGCAAGCTCTCGGGTT